>NZ_JABAEE010000007.1:88016-114701 GCF_023701885.1 Pseudomonas sp. CG7
CCGGGGGCTCCGCCCTGCTGGCGGCTCAAGCTCCCTCAAAGGCTCCTGATTCCCCCCCCGATCGCGGCCAAGCCCCGCTCCCACAGAAGAGATGTGTCTGCATATCCATTTGCGACACCCCCCAACAGCGATTTTCGCCCCTACTTGCAGCTTGTCGCTTCAAACCCACCACTGCATTTACCCAATCCCGCCATCCTTGTAGGGCAATCCCTACCCCGACTCTTCCATCCGGCTGAGGCGATTCTCTCCTGCCCCCCGATTTGCGCGACCCCCAGGCTCCACTAGGCTTGATTCACAAGCAGTCATCAAAACAAAAGGTGCGGGTATGAGCCAGGTCGATTCAAGCGCGGGGGCCAGTGATGTGCTGGTCAGCTTTCGTGGTGTGCAAAAGAGCTACGACGGCGAGAACCTGATCGTCAAAGACCTCAACCTGGACATTCGCAAAGGCGAATTCCTGACCCTGCTCGGGCCCTCCGGCTCCGGCAAGACCACCAGCCTGATGATGCTCGCCGGGTTTGAAACCCCAACCGCCGGCGAGATCCTGCTGGCCGGGCGCTCGATCAATAATGTGCCGCCGCACAAGCGCGACATCGGCATGGTGTTTCAGAACTACGCTTTGTTCCCGCACATGACCGTCTCCGAGAACCTCGCCTTCCCACTGACTGTGCGTGGCTTGAACAAGAGCGACGTAAGCGATCGGGTCAAGCGCGTCCTGAGCATGGTCCAGCTGGACAGCTTCGCCCAACGCTACCCGGCGCAATTGTCCGGCGGCCAGCAGCAGCGGGTAGCCCTGGCCCGGGCGCTGGTGTTCGAACCGCAGCTGGTGCTGATGGACGAACCCCTCGGCGCGCTGGACAAGCAATTGCGCGAACACATGCAGATGGAAATCAAGCACCTGCACCAGCGACTTGGCGTGACCGTGGTCTACGTGACCCACGACCAGGGCGAAGCCTTGACCATGTCCGACCGCGTGGCGGTGTTCCACCAGGGCGAGATCCAGCAAATCGCCCCACCACGCACCCTGTATGAAGAGCCGAAAAATACCTTCGTCGCCAACTTCATTGGCGAAAACAACCGTCTCAACGGTCGCCTGCACAGCCACACCGGCGATCGTTGCCTGGTGGAGTTGGCGCGCGGCGAGAAAGTCGAGGCCCTGGCGGTGAACGTCGGCCAGCCCGGCGAGCCGGTGACCCTGTCGATCCGTCCGGAGCGGGTGAGCCTCAACGGTGTCAGCGAACAATGTGTCAACCGCTTCTCAGGGAGGGTGGCGGAATTCATCTATCTGGGCGACCACGTCCGGGTTCGCCTGGAAGTCTGCGGCAAGAACGACTTCTTCGTGAAACAGCCGATTGCCGAGCTCGATCCCGCGCTCGCCGTCGGGGACGTGGTTCCGCTTGGCTGGCAAGTCGAGCATGTGCGTGCGCTCGATCCCCTTTTAGAGGCGAATTGATCGCCCCCTGCTGTACCAACACCAACCCTGCACGTGGAGAGAACAATAAATGTTGAGATCCCTGAAGTTCACAGCCCTGACACTGGGCATGATGGGTGCGGCAAGCGCGATGGCGGCGGGCCCGGACCTGACCGTGGTGTCTTTCGGCGGGGCGAACAAGGCGGCTCAGGTCAAAGCCTTCTACGCACCGTGGGAAGCGGCCGGCAACGGCAAGATCGTGGCTGGCGAGTACAACGGCGAAATGGCCAAGGTCAAGGCCATGGTCGACACCAAGAGCGTTTCCTGGGATTTGGTGGAAGTCGAGTCTCCGGAATTGTCCCGTGGTTGTGACGAAGACATGTTCGAGCAACTCGACCCGGCCCTGTTCGGCAAGGCCGAGGATTACGTCAAGGGCGCTATCCAGCCTTGCGGCGTAGGTTTCTTCGTATGGTCGACCGTGCTGGCCTACAACGCCGACAAGCTCAAGACCGCACCGACCAGCTGGGCGGACTTCTGGGACACCAAGCAATTCCCAGGCAAGCGCGGCCTGCGCAAAGGCGCCAAGTACACCCTGGAATTCGCCTTGATGGCCGACGGCGTTGCACCGAAGGACGTCTACAAGGTGCTGGCCGGCAAAGATGGCCAGGACCGTGCGTTCAAGAAGCTCGATGAGCTCAAGCCGAACATCCAGTGGTGGGAAGCCGGCGCCCAGCCGCCGCAGTACCTGGCATCGGGTGACGTGGTCATGAGTTCGGCCTACAACGGCCGGATCGCCGCGGTACAAAAAGAAAGCAACCTGAAAGTGGTGTGGAACGGCGGTATCTACGACTTCGACGCTTGGGCCATTCCTCGCGGCCTGGACAAGACCCGCGCGGAAGCGGCGAAGAAATTCATCGCCTTTTCGGTGGCACCGCAGCAGCAGAAGACCTACTCGGAAAACATCGCCTACGGCCCGGCCAATACCCAGGCAGTGCCGTTGCTGGCCAAGGATGTCCTGAAAGACATGCCGACCACCCCGGAAAACATCGCCAACCAGGTGCAGATCGACGTCAGCTTCTGGGCTGACAACGGCGAGCAACTGGAGCAGCGCTTCAACTCCTGGGCTGCGAAGTAACCCGACGGTCTGAAACTGGACGAGATTCATGTGGGAGCGAGCTTGCTCGCGATAGCGGTCTGTCAGGCACATCAATTTTGAATGTGCCGCAGCCATCGCGAGCAAGCTCGCTCCCACAGGCTCTTTCATCGACCCGGGTGTTTCAAAAGAACAGAGGCGGCTCGCCGCCCCTGTAACGATAAAAAGATTTGCGGAGTTCGCCATGGCCATCGCCGTTCCACTGAACGCGGGCACCAGCCCCACCCTCAAGCAGCGGCTCAAGCATGCCGAGCGGGTCAACCGCTGGAAGGCCCAGGCCTTGATCGCGCCGCTGGTGCTGTTTCTGTTGCTGGTGTTTCTGGTGCCAATCGTGGCGCTGCTGTTCAAAAGCGTCAGCAACCCGGAAGTGGTGGGCGCCATGCCGCGCACTGTCGTCGCTGTCGCGGCCTGGGACGGACGCGGTCTGCCGGGCGAGCCGGTGTACAAGGCTGCCACTGAAGACCTGGCCGAAGCCCGCAAGAATCAGACCCTGGGGGATTTGTCCAAGCGCCTGAACATGGAATTGGCCGGCTACCGCAGCTTGCTGACCAAGACCGCTCGGGCGTTGCCGTTTGCCACCGAGCCGGCTTCCTATAAAGAAGCCCTGGAAAACCTCGATGAGCGTTGGGGCGACCCGGCGTACTGGCAGGTGATCCGCCGCAACACCAGTAACGTTACCCCGTATTACCTGCTGGCGGCCGTCGATCACCGCATCGATGACCTCGGCGAACTGGCCCCGGCCACCCCTGACCAGTCGATCTACCTCGACATTTTCGCCCGCACCTTCTGGATGGGCCTGGTGATTACCGCGATCTGCCTGGTACTGGCCTATCCGTTGGCCTACCTGCTGGCGAACCTGCCATCGCGCCAGAGCAACCTGTTGATGATTCTAGTGCTGCTGCCGTTCTGGACGTCGATCCTGGTGCGGGTCGCGGCGTGGATCGTGCTGCTGCAATCGGGTGGCTTGATCAACAGCGCGCTGATGGCCATGGGGGTCATCGATAAACCCCTGGAACTGGTGTTCAACCGCGTCGGTGTGTACATCTCCATGGTTCACATCCTATTACCGTTCATGATCCTGCCGATCTACAGCGTGATGAAAGGCATCTCGCCTACTTACATGCGGGCGGCGATTTCCCTGGGCTGCCACCCGTTCGCCAGTTTCTGGCGGGTGTACTTCCCGCAGACCTACGCCGGTGTCGGCGCCGGTTGCCTGTTGGTGTTCATCCTTGCCATTGGCTACTACATCACGCCGGCGCTGCTAGGCAGCCCGAACGACCAGATGGTCAGCTACTTCGTCGCGTTCTACACCAACACCAGCATCAACTGGGGCATGGCCACGGCGCTCGGCGGGCTGCTGTTGCTGGCGACCATCGTGCTTTATCTGATTTACAGCTGGCTGGTGGGCGCCAGTCGCCTGCGCCTGAGCTAAGGGGAGATCGAAAATGGTGAGTCCTTACATGTCCCCCATTGAGCGGGTGTGGTTCTACAGCCTGCGCATACTCTGCGGGTTGATCCTGTTGTTCCTGATCCTGCCGGTGCTGGTGATCATTCCGCTGTCGTTCAACTCCGGCAGTTTCCTGGTGTACCCGCTGCAAGGCTTCTCGCTGCAGTGGTACCACGATTTCTTCGCCTCGGCCGAATGGATGCGGGCGCTGAAAAACAGCATCATCGTGGCCCCGGCGGCGACCTTGCTGGCGATGATCTTCGGCACGCTCGCGGCCATCGGCCTGACCCGCGGCGACTTCCCCGGAAAGGCGCTGGTGATGGCCTTGGTGATCTCGCCCATGGTGGTGCCGGTGGTGATCATCGGCGTGGCCAGTTATCTGTTCTTCGCACCGCTGGGGATGGGCAACAGTTTCTTCTCGCTGATCGTGGTCCATGCGGTGCTGGGTGTGCCGTTCGTCATCATCACGGTGTCGGCGACCTTACAGGGGTTCAACCACAACCTGGTCCGCGCCGCCGCCAGCCTTGGAGCATCGCCACTGACGGCGTTTCGTCGGGTGACCCTGCCGTTGATCGCCCCCGGCGTGATCTCTGGCGCACTGTTCGCCTTCGCAACATCGTTCGATGAAGTGGTGGTGACGCTGTTCCTGGCTGGCCCTGAGCAGGCAACCCTGCCACGGCAGATGTTCAGTGGTATCCGCGAAAACCTCAGCCCTACCATCGCTGCGGCGGCGACGTTGCTGATTGCGTTCTCTGTGGTCCTGTTGCTGACCCTGGAATGGTTGCGCGGGCGTAGCGAGAAGCTGCGCACTGCCCAAGTCTGACGGCCCGCGTTGATCCCTGTGGGAGCGGGCTTGCTCGCGAAAACGGTGTAACAGTCGACACAGATGTTGGATGTTCCACCGCATTCGCGAGCAAGCCCGCTCCCACATTGGGTTTACGTGTATTCATAAGCTGAATGGCAGACAACCCTCAATACCGAGCTATCCTTGTGCCAGCCCACACTCGAATAAGAGGCCGCGCACATGAGTCTTTCCTCATTCAAGATCGCCCATAAACTGATCACCGGGGCCGCTGCCATCGAGCAACTGGCCGCCGAGCTGACGCGACTGGACGTCGACAATCCGCTGATCGTGACCGACGCGGCGCTGGTCAAGTCCGGCACCGTGGACTTGGCCCTGCAGCACCTGGGCGGGCGCGACTACGAGATTTTCGACCGGGTCATGCCGGATCCGGAAATCGCCATCGTCGAAGACTGCATGCAAGCCTACCGCGACGGCGGCCACGATGGCCTGATCGGCCTGGGCGGCGGCAGTGCTATCGACATCGCCAAATGCGTGGGCGTCTATGCCGGTTATCACGGTGAATTGCAGGACATGTTCGGCGTCGATCAGGTGCCGCGCAAAGGCCCGCCCATGATTGCCATCCCCACCACGGCCGGCACCGGTTCGGAAGTCACCAACGTGGCGATCCTCTCTGACAAGGCCGCGCAGCTGAAAAAAGGCATCGTCAGCGATTTTCTGTTGCCGGACGTGGCACTGGTCAGCCCGCAAATGACCCTCACCTGCCCGCGCAGCGTCACGGCCGCCAGTGGCGTCGATGCGCTGGTGCCCGCCATCGAGGCCTACCTGTCGCTCAATGCTTCGCCGATCACCGATGCCCTGGCCATCGGCGCAATCAAACTGATCACCCGCGCGCTGCCCAAGGCCTATGCCAATCCTAACCATCTGCAAGCCCGAGAAGACATGGCCACGGCCAGCCTGATGGCCGGCATGGCCTTCGGTAATGCCGGGGTCGGGGCGGTGCATGCGCTGGCCTATCCGTTGGGCGGGCGCTTTCATGTGTCCCATGGTGTCGCCAACGCCTTGTTGCTGCCGTATGTGATGGCTTGGAACAAGATGGCCTGCGTCGAGCGCATGCGTGATATCGGCGAGGCCATGGGCATCCGGACCGCTCATTTGAGTGATCTTGAAGCGGCCGACGAAGCCGTGGAAGCCATGGTTGCGCTGTGCGCCGCCGTGCAGATTCCCCAGGGCCTGAGCAGCCTGGGGGTGACCGAGGACGTGATCCCGTCCATGGCGGTGGAGGCGGCGGGGATCGAGCGCCTGATGCGCAACAATCCGCGTCAACTGAGCGCCGCCGATATCGAGAAGATCTACCGCGCGGCGTATTGATCGACTGTCACGGTGGGCGCGCCAAATCTTGAGGTATACAATGCGCGCCATCGTGATTTCGCTCAAAACAGGTGCGTCATGCAGCCCTTCGCTATTGCTCCGTCGATTCTCTCCGCCGACTTCGCCCGCCTGGGCGAGGAAGTGGACAACGTTCTGGCCGCCGGGGCCGACATCGTGCACTTCGATGTCATGGACAACCACTACGTGCCCAACCTGACCATCGGCCCGATGGTCTGCGCGGCGCTGCGCAAATACGGCATCACCGCGCCGATCGACGCGCACCTGATGGTCAGCCCGGTGGACCGCATCGTCGGTGACTTCATCGAGGCGGGCGCCACCTACATCACCTTCCACCCGGAAGCCACGCTGCATGTAGACCGCTCCTTGCAGTTGATCCGCGAAGGCGGTTGCAAGGCTGGCCTGGTGTTCAACCCGGCGACACCCTTGGACGTGCTCAAGTACGTGATGGACAAGGTCGACATGATCCTGCTGATGAGCGTCAACCCTGGCTTCGGCGGGCAGAAGTTCATCCCGGGCACCCTCGACAAGCTGCGCGAAGCCCGTGCCCTGATCGACGCCTCGGGCCGTGACATCCGCCTGGAAATCGACGGTGGCGTGAACGTGAACAATATCCGTGAAATCGCCGCGGCCGGCGCCGACACCTTTGTCGCCGGCTCTGCGATCTTCAACGCGCCCGACTACCAAGAGGTGATCGCAAAAATGCGCGCCGAACTGGCCCTGGCGCGCCCATGAGCGGCTTCGAGCAGCTCTTCCCCGGCAGCTTGCCGCGTCTGGTGATGTTCGACCTCGATGGCACCTTGGTCGATTCGGTCCCGGACCTCGCGGCAGCCGTGGACACGATGCTGCTCAAGCTTGGACGCCCGCCCGCCGGCATCGACGCGGTGCGCCACTGGGTCGGCAACGGCGCGCCCATGCTGGTGCGCCGGGCCCTGGCCAACGACATCGATGCCCAAGGCGTCGATGAGGCCGAAGCCGAGCAGGCGCTGGCGTTGTTCAATGAAGCCTACGAAGACAATCACCAGCTGACAGTGGTCTATCCTGGCGTGCGCTCCACCCTCAAGTGGCTGAAAAAGCAGGGCGTGGAAATGGCACTGATCACCAACAAGCCGGAACGCTTCGTGGCGCCGCTGCTGGACCAGATGAAAATTGGCCGCTATTTCCGTTGGATCATCGGTGGCGATACCTTGCCACAGAAAAAACCTGACCCGGCCGCGCTGTTCTTCGTGATGAAAATGGCCAACATCCCGGCTTCCCAATCTTTGTTTGTCGGCGACTCGCGCAGCGATGTGCTGGCGGCCAAGGCGGCGGGGGTCAAGTGTGTGGCGTTGAGTTATGGCTACAACCATGGCCGGCCCATCGCCGAAGAATTCCCGACGCTGGTGATCGACGATTTGCGCCTGTTAATTCCCGGTTGCCTGGACCCGGCCGCTGAGATAACGTTGCCCGACGCTGTTCAATCCTCTTCTGGAAACGCCATCGTGGTGGTCACTCGCAAACTCTGGATGAAAGTCATGAAGGCCTTGGCCCGCTGGCGTTGGCGCACCTGACATGATCCTGGCCGGTTATCCGGCGCGTTTGCATACCTGACTGTCAGCTCCTCTTGCCACGAGGCATCCCATGATCCGTGAAGAATTCCTGCGTCTAGCCGCTGCCGGCTACAACCGCATCCCCCTTGCCTGCGAAACCCTGGCCGACTTCGACACACCGCTGTCGATCTATCTCAAGCTCGCCGACCAGCCCAACTCCTACCTGCTCGAATCGGTACAGGGCGGCGAAAAGTGGGGCCGATATTCCATCATTGGCTTGCCGTGCCGTACGGTGCTGCGGGTCCATGACCATCGCATCAGCGTGACCCACGACGGCGTCGAAATCGAAAGCCTCGAAGTCGAAGATCCGCTGGCCTTCGTTGAAACCTTCAAGGCCCGCTACAACGTGCCGACCATCCCCGGCCTGCCGCGTTTCAACGGCGGCCTGGTGGGGTATTTCGGCTACGACTGCGTGCGCTATGTGGAAAAGCGCCTGGGCACCTGCCCGAACCCCGATCCGCTGGGCGTGCCGGACATCTTGCTGATGGTCTCCGACGCGGTGGTGGTCTTCGATAACCTCGCCGGCAAGATGCACGCGATCGTCCTCGCCGACCCGTCCCGGGAAGATGCCTACGAGCAAGGCCAGAAAAGCCTGCAGGCGCTGTTGGAAAAACTCCGCCAGCCGATCACGCCGCGCCCCGGCCTGGACTTCAGCAAGCAGTCGGCGGCCGACCCGGTGTTCCGTTCCAGCTTCACCCAGGACGATTACGAACGGGCCGTCGACACCATCAAGGAATACATCCTCGCCGGCGACTGCATGCAGGTGGTGCCGTCGCAACGAATGTCCATCGACTTCAAGGCCGCGCCCATCGATCTCTATCGGGCGTTGCGTTGCTTCAACCCGACGCCCTACATGTACTTCTTCAACTTCGGCGACTTCCATGTCGTGGGCAGTTCGCCGGAAGTGCTGGTGCGGGTCGAAGACAACCTGATCACCGTGCGCCCGATCGCCGGCACTCGCCCTCGTGGCGCCACGGAGGAGGCTGACCGGGCGCTGGAAGAGGACCTGCTGTCGGACGACAAGGAAATCGCCGAGCACCTGATGCTGATCGACCTGGGGCGCAACGACACCGGGCGGGTCTCGGAAATCGGCTCGGTGAAGCTCACCGAGAAGATGGTCATCGCGCGCTATTCCAACGTGATGCACATCGTCTCCAACGTCACCGGCCAATTGAAGGCCGGGCTGACGGCGATGGATGCCTTGCGGGCGATCCTGCCTGCGGGCACTTTGTCCGGCGCGCCGAAAATCCGCGCGATGGAAATCATCGATGAGCTGGAGCCGGTCAAGCGGGGGGTATACGGCGGGGCGGTGGGGTATTTCGCCTGGAACGGCAACATGGACACCGCGATTGCCATTCGCACCGCGGTGATCAAGAACGGCGAACTGCACGTGCAGGCCGGCGGCGGTATCGTCGCCGACTCGGTGCCGGCATTGGAATGGGAAGAAACCCTGAACAAGCGCCGCGCGATGTTCCGCGCCGTGGCGCTGGCCGAGCAGACCTCGAACGACTAACAGGCCTGCAATAAACAACTGTGGCGAGGGAGCTTGCTCCCGCTCGACTGCGCAGCAGTCGCATCTATTTGATGGGCCCGCTTCGCAGGCCAGCGGGAGCAAGCTCCCTCGCCACAGGTCCTTCAGACAACTCGATCAAAAATGTGGGAGCGAGCTTGCTCGCGATGAGGCCGTCACCTTCAACAAATAGGTTGGCTGACAGTCCGCTATCGCGAGCAAGCTCGCTCCCACAGGTTCCCCTCGATCAGAAGTCCAGGCTGACCCCCAGGCTCACCCCTTGCTGGGTCATGTCATCGTCCTTGCGCAGTGTATAACCGCCCCGCAACGCCAGGTCCTGCGTCAACTTGTGGCTGACCCCCAGGCTCAGGCGATTCAGGTGGCTCTGTGGTGTGTAGCCTTCCAGTGTGAAGTCATTGGCCGGCAGGCTGTTGAGGGCGATGTTGACCTTTTGCGTGTCGTCTTCGTACTCCCGTTCGTGGGCATATTCGCCAAACACCTGGGTCTGCCGGGTGATGTTGTATTTGCCCTGCAAGCCAATGCCCAGGCGTTTCGAATCGCGGGTCTGGTCATCGAAGGTCAGGGCCGTGGAGCGGTTGCTCTTTTCCGAATAACCATCCACTTCCACCTTCGCATAATCAGCGCTGATAAACGGCGAGAGGTGCCATTCGCTGCCCGGCTGGGCGATGTCGTAGCCCACCCGCGTGCTGAATGCCCAGAGATGGCCGTCCGTATCGCCTTTCTCCTGCGCTTCGTTGACGCCCAGGTCGAACTTGCGCTCCAGGTTGTCGTAGTCGAGCTTGCCGCCGGTCAGCGCCGCGGCGGCCCACCAGCGGTTTTGCTGGAACTGGGCAAAAGCCGTCGCCAGGTAGCTGTTGAGCTTGTACGTCGAATCGTTATCGCCTGCGTCCATGTCCTGGCGGTAGAAGCCGGCGGCGACACCCACGCGCCAAGCCTCGTTGAGGCGATAGCTGCCGCCCACGTTAAGGCTGTAGCCGCTGCCGTCGGCGCTGGCGCCGCTGCCTTGGCTGTCCATGTCCAGGTGCTGGCCGCCACCGGCGACGATGGCTCGCCACTGGCCGATCGCCTGCCAATCTTCCCAGTCCGATTGCCACTGGCTGCGCAATTCATCCTGGTGAGCACGCAAGGTCGAGTGGGCCATTTCCGGCAGCAGCGTCAGCTCCCAGGGCGCCGCGAGCAGGGAAAAAGCGTAGTCGGCGATCAGTTTCTGCCCGGGTTCGGTGGGATGGACCGCGTCGTTGTAGATCAGCTTGCTGGGATCCGGCGTGGCACTGTTGATGCCATAGGTGGCGTTCTCCGTACAGCCGTTGCCACTGAAGCAGGTTGCGGTGAGGTTCTCGCCGGTGGCGAGGCCGAATCGTGCCGGGTCGGCGAAGCTTTCCTTCAGCAAAAGCGGAATGTTCAACGGAATGATTTCGGCGTCGATGCCTTGCAGTCGCGTGATCAGTTGTTGGTTGAACTGGTTGCCCAATTGCGAAAAGGTGTCCTGCAAGGGGCCGCCATTGAGAGCCGGGGTCAGACCCAGGTCGGGCAGCAGCCAGACCATCACATAGCGGGCACCGGCCGTTTGCAGCACTTGCACGCTGTCGGCCAGGCGGTCGGCGGCGGCGTTTGCTTGGGCGGTGTTCAATACCCGGCCTTGAAGGAAGTCGTTACCACCACCGGAAAGGTAATACAGCGCATTTGGATCGGCACGCAGGCCATTGGACTGCAAGTAGCCGGGACGGCTGCGCTCGCCGGTGTCGGACACGCCAGTGATCGATTCGAGGATCTGGTCGGTGCGATACCCGCCTACCGCCCAGTTATTGCCATCTGCCAGCCCCTCGCCGGCGCGGACCGCCGACGTGGAAGCGGCGGTCTCGTCGGCGGAATAGCCCAGGCGCCCACCGAGCAATTGGGTGGAGTTGGCCGAATAGGCTTCGCCGCTGCCGTCGGTGTAGATCGGACCGGTTCGGTTGGTGTAGCGCTCGGTCGAGCCGGGTGGGCCGTTCGGGTCGGCGAACTGGCCGGCGTCGTTGAGGCTGTCGCCGAACACGATGAACTTGGAATACGGGTTGGGGGCGGCGTTCGCCTGGGCGCAGGCGAGCGCGAGCAGGCAACCGGCAATCGGTACGAACAGCGTCTTCTTTATCATATGAAAGTCCGTTTTGATCTTATTTTTGTTAGAAAACGAAACGACAGTACCAAAATCTTTCGGCGTTTTGCCATCTATCCGGAACGTCGTGATTGTTTCAAAGCCCTTCGGGATCGCTCATATTGCGTGCTCCGCCCAGCTAAGCTACTGTGCCGGGACGTATGAACGAGACTTCCCCTGTGTCGATTGTCAGCAAACTTCTGGATCAAATGATCAAGGCACACGCCCGTTGGCGTTGGCGCGCCTGACGATTCTCCGCCGGCCTCGCCGGACCTGTACCGATTTGCCTTCTTTACCCGCTGTAGAACCGCTTCGCCGGGGCAATCACCTCGCCAAGCGCAGCAGCGTGCGGGTCACTCGCTGAAGGCTGTGTTTAAAGTCAGTGAATTCAATAGGTTGCTTACGCCATGTTGCTGATGATCGATAACTACGACTCTTTTACCTACAACGTTGTGCAATACCTTGGCGAGCTGGGCTCCGAGGTCAAGGTCGTGCGCAACGACGAACTGACCATCGCCCAAATCGAAGCCCTCAAGCCTGAGCGCATCGTGGTTTCCCCTGGCCCTTGCACGCCGACCGAAGCGGGCATTTCCATCGACGCCATCAAGTACTTCGCCGGCAAGCTGCCGATCTTGGGCGTCTGCCTGGGGCATCAGTCGATCGGCCAGGCATTCGGTGGCGATGTGGTGCGCGCCCGGCACGTCATGCACGGTAAGACTAGCCCGGTATTCCACGAGGACAAGGGCGTATTCGCGGGATTGAATCATCCGCTTACCGTCACCCGCTACCACTCGCTGATCGTCAAGCGCGAAACGCTGCCCGACTGCCTCGAGTTGACGGCCTGGACCCAGCTTGAAGACGGCTCGGTGGATGAAATCATGGGGCTGCGCCACAAGACGTTGAATATCGAGGGTGTGCAATTTCATCCCGAGTCTATTCTCACCGAGCAGGGGCACGAGCTGTTCGCCAACTTCCTCAAACAAACCGGCGGCACGCGCTAAGGACTTTTCATGGATATCAAGACAGCCCTGAGCCGTATCGTCGGCCATCTCGACCTGAGCACCGACGAGATGCGCGACGTGATGCGCGAAATCATGACCGGCCAATGCACGGATGCGCAGATCGGCGCGTTCATGATGGCCATGCGCATGAAAAGCGAGAGCATCGATGAGATCGTCGGTGCCGTTTCGGCGATGCGTGAGCTGGCGGACAAGGTCGAACTCAAGACCCTGGACGGCGTGGTCGATGTGGTCGGCACCGGTGGTGACGGCGCCAATATCTTCAACGTGTCCACCGCCTCGTCGTTTGTCGTTGCGGCGGCCGGTTGCACCGTTGCCAAGCATGGCAACCGCGCAGTCTCAGGCAAGAGCGGCAGTGCCGATCTGCTGGAGGCGGCTGGAATTTACCTGAACCTGACACCGGTTCAAGTGGCGCGCTGTATCGACAATGTCGGCATTGGTTTCATGTTTGCCCAGACTCACCATAGCGCCATGAAACACGCTGCCGCGCCGCGCCGTGAGCTGGGCCTGCGTACGCTGTTCAACATGCTCGGCCCGCTTACGAATCCGGCCGGCGTGAAGCATCAAGTGGTGGGAGTGTTCAGCCAGGCGTTGTGCCGGCCTTTGGCCGAGGTCCTGCAACGCCTGGGCAGCAAGCATGTGCTGGTGGTCCATTCGAAGGATGGCCTGGATGAATTCAGCCTGGCGGCGCCCACATTCGTGGCCGAACTAAAAAATGACCGGATCAGCGAGTATTGGGTCGAACCTGAAGACCTCGGCATGAAGAGCCAGAGCTTGCATGGCCTGGCGGTCGATGGTCCGGCCCAATCGCTGGAGTTGATCCGCGATGCCCTGGGTCGCCGCAAGACCGAGAATGGCCAGAAAGCCGCTGAGATGATCGTGCTCAATGCCGGCGCCGCGTTATACGCCGCCGACCACGCCAGCAGCCTCAAGCAAGGCGTGGAACTGGCCCATGATGCACTGCACACTGGCCTGGCCAGGGAAAAACTCGAAGAGTTGGGTGCATTTACCGCCGTATTCAAAGTGGAGAACGAAGGATGAGCGTGCCAACGGTTCTGGAAAACATTCTGGCTCGCAAGGCTGAGGAAGTGGCTGAGCGTCGCGCTCGCGTCAGTCTGGCCGAGCTGGAAAACCTGGCGCGTTCAGCGGATGCGCCGCGCGGCTTTGCCAAGGCGCTGATCGATCAGGCCAAGAAAAAACAGCCGGCGGTGATTGCCGAAATCAAGAAGGCGTCCCCCAGCAAGGGCGTGATCCGTGAACACTTCGTTCCGGCCGAGATCGCACGAAGCTACGAGAAGGGCGGCGCGACCTGTCTCTCGGTGCTGACCGACGTCGATTTTTTCCAAGGGGCCGACGACTACCTGAAGCAGGCGCGGGCAGCGTGCAAGTTGCCGGTGATCCGCAAGGATTTCATGATCGACCCGTACCAGATCGTCGAGGCTCGGGCCCTGGGCGCCGATTGCGTGCTGTTGATCGTTTCCGCCCTGGACGACGTGAAACTGGCCGAGCTGGCGGCAGTGGCCAAGAGTGTCGGGCTGGATGTGTTGGTGGAAGTCCATGACGGCGACGAGTTGGAGCGAGCCCTGAAAACCCTCGATACCAAACTGGTCGGGGTGAACAATCGCAACCTGCACACCTTCGAAGTCAGCCTGGAAACCACTCTGGACCTGTTGCCGCGCATCCCACGGGATCGCCTGGTCATCACTGAAAGTGGCATCCTCAATCGGGCCGATGTCGAGCTGATGGAAGTCAGCGATGTTTACTCATTCCTGGTGGGCGAGGCATTCATGCGGGCCGAGAACCCGGGGACGGAATTGCAACGGCTGTTCTTTCCTGAACGAGGCCTGCCGGTGAGCGGCTCGACGCTGGACTGATTCATGTCGCCTGTGATGTCCCTCACCGTCGAAGCGGGCCTGCAAGCCGAACAGGATCTGTTGGCCAGCATCTGCGCGGGCGACGCCGAGTTTGGGCTGCTGTTCTGGCAGCCCAATGACCGCGCGCTGGTCATGCCGCGCCGCTTGAGTCGCCTGCCGGGGATCGAGCACGCCAGTGAAGTATCGGCCGCCCATGACTGGCCAGTCCTGCTGCGCGAAACCGGCGGTGAGCCGGTGCCGCAGTCGGCCGCTACCGTCAATATTGCCCTGGTCTACGCGCCACCGCGCAGCGAAGGTGACCATGGCCGCATCGAAACCGGATATCGACGATTGTGCGATCCCATTTGCCAGTTGTTGGATGAGTTGGGCGGGGTGGCTTCGCTGGGCGAAGTGGAAGGGGCCTTTTGCGACGGGCGCTTCAACGTCAACCTCGACGGTCGGAAAATGGTCGGCACCGCTCAGCGCTGGCGCCAGAGCAAGGGCGGGCAGCGTCCGGTGGGCCTGGTTCATGGCGCGCTGTTGCTGGAGAACGAACGCGAGTCCATGGTCGCGGCGGTCAATCGCTTCAATGAAGCCTGTGGCCTGGAGCAGCGAGTGCGTGCCGAGAGCCACATCGCCCTGCATGAAAAATTCCCGGCGCCTCACGCGTTGGAGCGACTCGAAGCGTTGTATCGGCAAATGCTGACCCAACTGCTGGGCGCTTAACGCGTTCCGAACACCACCATGGTCTTGCCTTTGACGCTGACCAGGTTGCGCTCTTCCAGGTCCTTGAGTACGCGACCGACCATTTCCCGCGAACAACCGACAATCCGCCCAATCTCTTGGCGGGTCACCTTGATCTGCATGCCGTCGGGGTGGGTCATGGCATCAGGCTGCTTGCACAACTCCAGCAGGCAACGTGCGACACGTCCGGTGACATCGAAAAACGCGAGATCGCCGACCTTGCGGGTGGTATTGCGCAGGCGTTGTGCGATTTGTCCGCTGAGGACGTAAAGAATGTCCGGGTCTTGCAGGGACAGTTCTCGGAATTTGGCGTAGCTGATTTCCGCAACTTCACATTCAATCTTGGTCCGCACCCAGGCACTGCGTTCCTGTTCCTTGCCCGCCTGTTCGAACAACCCCAGCTCGCCGAAGAAATCTCCGGAGTTGAGATAGGCGATGATCATTTCCCGACCGTCGTCATCTTCTATCAGGATGGTAACCGAGCCCTTGATGATGAAAAACAGCGTGTCGGAACGATCACCTGCACAAATGATGTTGTGTTTGGCTGGATAGCGGCGGCGCTGACAATGCATCAAAAGTTTGTCGAGATTCTTGATCTTGAGCGTGGGAGTAATGGCAACCATGGTTGTATCCCGAAAGACTGCGCAGTGTTGTGATTTGGTTTTGTGATGAGGGCGAATGGCTATCGCTAAAAGCTGGCCATACGCCAGCGAATTCGCGCCAGCTTAACAGAGGCGTCTTGAATAGATTCGAGAATTTACCTACAGGCTGACAGGAAGAGCTTCCTAAGACGGAGAGCCGTCATGAGGAGGTGCTGTGCTAAGCTGGCGACCCTTTTTTAACAGTGGAGTCTTGGCGATGAAGGCACGCATCCAATGGGCTGGCGAAGCCATGTTCCTCGGTGAGTCAGGCAGTGGTCATGTGGTCGTCATGGACGGCCCGCCAGAGGCCGGTGGCCGGAACCTGGGTGTTCGGCCGATGGAAATGCTGCTGTTGGGCGTGGGCGGTTGCAGCAACTTCGACGTGGTCAGCATTCTCAAGAAGTCCCGCCAGGCCGTCGAAAGCTGCGAAGCGTTCCTCGAAGCGGAACGCGCCACTGAAGACCCAAAGGTGTTTACCAAGATTCACATGCACTTTGTGGTGAAGGGGCGAGCCCTGAAGGAAGCCCAGGTCAAGCGCGCCATTGAGCTGTCTGCCGAGAAGTACTGCTCGGCTTCGATCATGCTCGGTGCCGCCGGGGTCGAAATCACCCACGATTATGAAATCATCGAGTTGGGTTGAGTCGCCATCCAAGGGCTTGCGATTTGCTGCACTGAAATTGTCGGATAGAAAAAAGGCGACTCCCCGTTGGGAAGTCGCCTTTTTTAGTTTCCGAGGAATAAGGATGGGTTATCCAGATCCCAATCACCGTCAAATCCGATAAGTGCTCTTGGTCATGACCTTGGCCAGCAGGCTCATGCCGAATTTCACCGGGGCCGGGAAACGGAAACCACCGGCGTCAAGCGCACTTTCGGCATGGTGTTCTTCATCCACGCGCATCTGCTCGAGGATCGCCCGGGATTTCTCATCCTCAGCCGGCAATTGCTCCAGGTGCTCGTTCAAGTGCTTGCACACTTGATGTTCGGTCGCCGCGACGAAGCCGAGGCTGACTTTGTCGCTGATCAGCCCGGCGACGGCGCCGATCCCGAACGACATCCCATAGAACAGCGGGTTCAGGACACTGGTGTGGCTGCCCAGTTGGCGAATCCGTTGTTCACACCAGACCAAGTGATCGATTTCTTCCTCGGCGGCATGTTCCATTGCCTCACGCACCTGCGGCAGCTTCGCTGTCAGCGCCTGGCCCTGATACAGCGCCTGGGCACAGACTTCGCCGGTGTGGTTGATACGCATCAATCCAGCGACGTGGCGGGTTTGCTCGTCACTCAATTGCGCGTCCGGTTGCACGATAGCCGGTGATGGGCGGTACGGCTGGCCACTGAAGGGCAGCAGGGTGCGCATCGCGGTGTCGGCTTGCAGCAACAGGCGGTCAATCGGCGAGTAGTGACGTTGGGTAGTCATGCTTACCTCCGGGAAAAATCACAGCGGCCAGTTTAACCCAATCGGCCGCCGAAGATTTGCGTTGGGTCAGGGGTATCAGCCCGGCGGCCAGTTCATCTGGCGCTGACCCAGCACATGCATATGAATGTGATAGACCGTCTGCCCACCCAGTTCATTGCAATTCATCACCACGCGAAAACCTTCTTCACAGCCCAATTCCAGCGCCAGGCGCTGGGCAGTGAACAGAATGTGCCCGGCCAGGCCCTTGTCTTCTTCGGTAAGGTCATTGAGCGTGCGGATCGGTTTCTTTGGAATGACTAGAAAGTGCACGGGCGCCTGTGGGGCGATGTCGTGGAAGGCCAGTACCTGGTCATCCTCGTAAATGATCTTCGCCGGGATTTCCCGGTTGATGATCTTGGTAAACAGAGTATCCACAGCTGTTTTCTCCGTTGGGTTCGTTGAGGTCGAATGCCTCGAAGGCCTCGATCGAGGTGTCTTGGCTGTTCAGCTTGAGGGCATCAGTGCGGGCAGTAAGCCTTGTTGACCATGCCGGCGATAGTCCGGACCAGCCACCGTGATCCCAGCCGCGGCAGTACGGCCAGCCAGCGGTTGCGGCGTCCGGGAATGATGATGGCGCGGTTTTTGTCCAGTGCGCGCACGGCGTACAGGGCGACTTCTTCCGGGCTCATCAGCGATTTGCTGGCGACGAGTTTTTGTTCGTCCATCTGCGCCTTGGAAAAAAAACCCGTTCGGGTCGGACCAGGACAAAGTACCGAGACCTTGATCGCGCATTTCTTCAATTCAACCCGCAGGGCTTCGGAGAAGTGCAGCACATAGGCCTTACTGGCGTGGTAGGTGCTCATCCAAGGACCGGGCTGGAACGCGGCGACCGAGGCAACATTGAGGATCTGGCCGCCGCCAAGCAGCGCCATGCTATTGCCAACGGCATGACAAAGCCGTGTCAGGGCAAGGATGTTGACTTCGATCAGGTCCTGCTCGGTCATCCAGTCCTGGCCCAGGAACGGCCCGCTGGTGCCGATGCCAGCGCAATTGACCAGCAGGTCGATCTGCCGTTCACCTTCCTCCAGTTCCAGCAAAAAGCCTGAAAGCCTCAGCGGTTCGCCCAGGTCGCAAGCCCGGAACAGTACCTCCACGCCAAACCGCTGGGTCAGTTCGATTGCAATGCTTTCCAGCCGATCACGTTGTCGAGCCACCAGTATCAAGTTGCGGCCGCGCCGGGCCAGCGCTTCAGCCATGGCCAGGCCGATGCCGCTGGAAGCGCCAGTGATCAGTGCGTAACGGGTCATGCAGTTCTCCATCGCAACAGCCCGCCGCCAAATGACTGGGCTGTCACCGGCATGAAGCGCGCTTATTGTTCCTCTTCTTCTTCTTCATAGTCTACAGAAGGCGGAGCGGGCTCGGCTGCCTCAACGGCGGGCTCTTCAGCGGTTTCGCTGCTGGACTCGCTGCTTTCGTAGCTGCTCAGGCTGCTGGTGTCGTAGTCCTCCTGGAGGGCTCCGAAGATACCTGCAAACGTGGCGATGAAAATCAATACGATCATCACGAGCCAGAGCGAGGCCAACAGCTTGACCCCCGTGGTATTGCGCGGGGGTGGCGGGCCATATTGGTTTGCACCGGTATTGCCTGGCGCGATGATGAGGATGAACGGGAAGATGCTGCCCACGAAGGGAACCAGGTTGATCAGCCACAACCACCCCGACCAACCGAGGTCATGCAGGCGCTGGACGTTGAACTGGATGCTCACGAAGGCAAAGGCAAGCACAACGACCGTGGCGAGCAGGCCGCCGACAATGAGCGCCGCTATCGAGTCGGAAGCCAGCAGCCAGGTCGAGGCGAGCCAGAAGCCCACGCCAACCAAGGGCAGCAGGGCCAGGGTCAACGCCATGGTCCAGGCCAGGTAGCGCAGGCGCCCGATACGGCCATCGAAGCTGAAGGGCTTGAGGGTGCTGTACTCGGCAAGTGCTTCACCGACTTCGGCGCGGGGAGGCGCGTAGGGCGAGGCGGGTTCGACGATCGAATCGGGGTGGCGTCCACTCGGTTGCCGCGGCGCGTCCTGTACTTCGCCAAGGCTCAATTGGACGGTGGGTTCGGCTTCGATCCTGGCGTCGATTCCGCTCTTGTTGAGCGCTTCGAGGTACTGCTGCGCCTCGTTCTGGGACAGGTTGCTTTTCAGGGCCACCTTGCGACCGGTGAACAGTCGTTCAATGGCGCTGACATCACTCTTGAACAACTCGGCGAGGTTGAGTTTGGCGGTGGTGGTATCGACGCCCGGCATCACGCCGCCGTCGAACACGATGTTGAAACGGGTTTCGCTCATGCCCGGCATCCTTGTCTCTGAAAGTTAAGTAGTTGTTTTGTTTGGGCTGGTTCAGCGCGGCCATTGCCCGCCAAGCTGTGCCGCCCGGGCTTGTGCTTGACGGTATTCTTCATCCAGGCGCGCCACCAACTGATCGACGCTGGGCAAATCATCGATTCCACCCACGCCCTGGCCGGCGGACCATACGGTTTTCCAGGCCTTGGCTTCATCGTTCAGCGGTTTGAGTTTCGAGCCAAAATCCACCTCGCCTTTGTTCTGCAGGGCGGCGAGATCGAAACCGGCATTCTCCAGGCTCTGGCGCATGAAACTCGCCGGCACCCCGGATACAGCAGGAGTATGCACGATGTCCGCGGCTCTGGATGTGAGCAACATCTCTTTATAAGCGTCAGGTGCGTGGCTTTCGCTTGTACCGATAAATCGCGTACCGAAGTAGGCCAGATCCGCGCCGAGCAATTGTGCGGCCAGAATCTGATGGCCGTGGTTCAGGCATCCTGCAAGCAGCAGGGTCTTATCGAAAAACTGGCGGATCTCGGCAATCAGTGAAAACGGGCTCCAGGTCCCGGCATGCCCGCCTGCGCCGGCGGCAACGGCGATCAAGCCATCGACACCGGCTTCGGCGGCTTTTTCGGCATGACGTCGGGTCGTCACGTCATGGAACACCAGCCCGCCATAACCGTGCACCGCGTCCACCAGTTCTTTCACCGCGCCCAGGCTGGTGATGACAATCGGCACCTTGTGTTCGATGCAGATGGCCAGGTCGGCTTGAAGCCGCGGGTTGCTGTGATGGACGATCAGGTTCACGGCGTAGGGCGCCGGGTTTTCCAGGGTCGCCAGGCCTGCTTCGATCTCTTCCAGCCAGGCCTTGAAGCCTCTGCTTTCGCGCTGGTTCAACGCCGGAAAGCTGCCGACGATGCCATTGCGGCAGCACGCCAGCACCAATTCGGGATTGGAAATCAGGAACATGGGCGCCGCCACGACGGGCAGGCGCAAGCGTTGTTCAAGCAGAGCGGGCAACGACATTGGAAGTACCCCGGATAATGAATACTGATTGGAGATTAGAACGGTCGGACGACGACCAGAATTACGATAGCCAGCAATATCAGAACCGGCACCTCATTGAACCAGCGATAAAAGACATGGCTGCGGGTGTTTTCGCCACGAGCGATGCGTTTTACCTGGGCGCCGCACATGTGGTGGTAACCGATCAACAGCACGACCAAGGTCAACTTGGCGTGCATCCAGCCTCCCTGAGTGAAGTAGGCACCGGCGTTGAGGCTCAGCAGCCAGATGCCGAATATCAGGGTGGCGATCATCGCCGGGCCCATGATGCCGCGGTACAGCTTGCGCTCCATGACGCTGAAGCGCTCTTTGCTGACGCTGTCCTCGCTCTGGGCGTGATAGACAAACAGGCGAGGCAGGTAGAACAGGCCGGCGAACCAGCAGACCATGCTGACAATGTGAAGTGCTTTGAGCCACAGATAGAGCATTTTTAGTTATTCCAAGAAATCACGGTAGCCCGATAGTAGAGGTTAGAGCGGCCGCACGTCACCTTGACGGTTGTCGCCACGCCCTGCGGCCCCTATCATCGACGGCTTTCCAGTGGGTTCGTTGAGGGCAGGTTTATGGTCAAGGTCGGTATTGTCGGCGGCACGGGTTACACCGGTGTCGAACTGCTGCGTCTGCTGGCACAGCATCCGCAGGCTGAAGTGGTGGTCATCACCTCCCGATCCGAGGCCGGCCTGGCCGTCGCCGACATGTACCCGAACCTGCGAGGCCATTACGACGGCCTGGCGTTCAGCGTTCCGGACGTCAAGACCCTCGGTGCCTGCGACGTGGTGTTCTTCGCCACGCCCCACGGTGTTGCTCACGCCCTGGCCGGCGAACTGCTGGCCGCCGGCACCAAGGTCATCGACCTGTCGGCGGACTTCCGCCTGCAGGACGCCGATGAATGGGCCAAATGGTACGGCCAGCCCCACGGTGCGCCGGAACTGCTTGAAGAGGCGGTCTACGGCTTGCCGGAAGTCAATCGCGAGAAGATCAAGCAGGCACGACTGATCGCTGTACCGGGTTGCTATCCGACGGCGACACAGCTGGGGTTCTTGCCGCTGCTGGAAGCCGGCCTTGCCGATGCTTCGCGCCTGATCGCCGACTGCAAGTCCGGTGTCAGCGGTGCCGGGCGTGGCGCCAGTGTCGGCTCGCTGTATTCCGAGACGTCGGAAAGCATGAAGGCGTACGCGGTCAAAGGGCATCGCCACTTGCCGGAAATTCGCCAGGGCTTGCGCCGGGCAGCGGGTAAGGACGTCGGCCTGACCTTCGTGCCGCACCTGACCCCGATGATTCGTGGTATCCATTCCACCCTGTATGCGACGGTCGTCGATCGTTCGGTGGATCTGCAGGCGCTGTTTGAAAAACGTTATGCCAACGAACCGTTCGTCGACGTGATGCCGGCTGGCAGTCATCCGGAAACCCGCAGCGTGCGCGGTGCGAACGTTTGCCGGATCGCCGTGCATCGTCCGCAGGACGGTGATCTGGTGGTGGTGTTGTCGGTCATCGACAACTTGGTCAAGGGCGCGTCCGGCCAGGCCTTGCAGAACCTGAACATCCTGTTCGGGCTGGATGAGCGTCTGGGGCTGTCCCATGCGGGGATGTTGCCGTAATAGCAGCAACAAGCTTTATGTTGGCGGCTACAAGCTTGAGGCTTGTAGCTCGCCGCTGCTCTTCTAAATAGTTGACCAATTTTCTAGGAGAAGCGGATAATGCCCGCCATCACGCATTATGGCGGCGTAAGCGCCGGGAGATATTCAGCATGAGCGTCGAAACCTTCACCCCCACGGCTTTGCAATTCACCCACGGTGCCGCGCACAAGGTGAAGAGCCTGGTCGATGAAGAGGGCAATGATCGTTTGAAGCTGCGCGTATTTGTTACGGGCGGCGGTTGTTCCGGTTTCCAGTACGGCTTCACTTTCGATGAAGAAGTGGCCGAAGACGACACCATTGTCGAGCGCGAAGGGGTCAGCCTGGTGGTCGACCCGATGAGCTTCCAGTACCTGGCAGGTGCCGAGGTGGATTATCAGGAAGGTCTGGAAGGCTCGCGTTTCGTGATCAAGAACCCTAACGCCACCACGACCTGTGGGTGCGGCTCTTCGTTCTCGATCTGAAGGCTTCAGTATAAAAAACGCCGCAGTGCCTTGGGCCCTGCGGCGTTTTTTTGTCCGTGATTATTGGATTCAGGCCGGGTAGATGGCGCCGAGTACGCGCAGGCCACGGGCGCCCGTGACACTTGGGCGGTTACCTGGAATACCTTCAAGACAGCAATGGGCGAGCCAGGCGAACGCCATGGCTTCGACCCAGTTCGGATCCACGCCATATGCCGCCGTGCTGCTGACGGTGGCCTCTGGCAGCAATTCAGCCAGGCGCTTCATGAACGCCTGGTTGTGCGCTCCGCCGCCGCAGACCAGCAACTCTTGAGTATTCGGCTGGGCATGCTGCAGTGATTCGACGATGGTCAGGGCGGTCAGTTCGAGTAACGTCGCCTGGACGTTTTCCGGGGCGAAGGCCGGCAACTGCGACAAATGCTGGCTCAGCCACGGCAGGTTGAATACTTCACGACCGGTACTTTTCGGACCCTTGGTGACGAAGAAGGGGTCGCTGAGCAGTGCCTTGAGCAAGGCTGGCTCGACTTTTCCGCTGGCGGCCCATTGACCGTCGCGATCGAAATGCTCGCCGCGTTGTTGATGAATCCAGGCATCGAGCAATACGTTGCCTGGGCCGCAGTCGAAACCGGTGACAGGTTTTGCGGGCTCTATCAGGCTGAGATTGCTGAAGCCACCGACATTCAGCACGGCACGATGACCGGCTCGTGCTTCGAACAATGCTTCGTGAAACGCCGGGACCAGTGGGGCGCCTTGCCCACCAGCGGCGACATCGCGGCTTCGGAAATCGCTGACGACGGTGATGCCGGTCAATTCGCTCAACAGTGCCGGGTTGCCAATTTGCACAGTAAACCCACGGGCCGGTTCATGGCGGATGGTCTGGCCGTGGCTGCCAATCGCCCTGATGTCTTCAGGCTTGAGTTTCTGTTCGTTGAGCAAGGTATGGATACCCTGCGCGGCCAGCTTTACCCAGCTTTGTTGGGCAATGGCGGAGCGGGCGATCTCATCGGGCCCGCTGCTGCACAATTCGAGCAATTCGGTGCGCAGAACGACGGGCATGGGGATGTAGTGCGTGGCGATCAATTTGATCGCCGGGGTCAGTTCGATCAGTGCGATATCCAAGCCGTCCAGGCTGGTCCCGGACATCACACCGATATAGAGCGCCATGCTTAGCGCTTGCTCGAGGCCAGCATGGTGGCTTTCTCTTGATCCATGCGAGCCATCAAAGGTTGGCTTTGGGCCAGGAAGCGTGCGCGCTCGCCCTTGGCGATCGGATCGGCCATCGGCAAGTTCTGGCCAAGTGGATCGACATGAACGCCGTTGACCTGGAACTCATAGTGCAAGTGCGGGCCGGGGGAGAGGCCGGTGGTGCCGATGTAGCCAATCACCTGGCCTTGCTTGACGGTGCCGCCAGTCTTCACGCCTTTGGCGAAGCCCTGCATGTGCCCGTACAGCGTGCGATAGGTATTGCCGTGCTGGATGATCACGGTATTGCCATAACCGCCGCGACGGCCTGCCAGCAGCACCTTGCCGTCGCCGGCTGCCTTGATTGGCGTGCCACGAGGGGCGGCGTAGTCGACACCTTTGTGGGCGCGAATCTTGTTCAGGATCGGATGCTTGCGACCTGCGGAGAACTTCGAGCTGATACGGGCGAAATCAACCGGTGTACGGATGAATGCCTTGCGCATGCTGTTGCCGTCGGCGGTGTAGTAGCTGCTGTTGCCTTGCTTGTTGGTGTAGCGCACCGCGGTGTACGTCTTGCCCCGGTTGGTGAAGCGCGCGGAGAGAATCGGGCCGTTGCCGACGCTCTTGCCATTGACCACTTTCTGCTCGTAGATGACGTCGAATTCGTCGCCCTGGCGAATGTCCTGGGCGAAGTCGATGTCGTAGCCGAAGACGCTGGCCATATCCATGGTCAGGCTATGGGAAAGGCCTGCGCGCGCAGCGGACTGGGACAGCGAACTGTTGATGACGCCGTGGACGTAGGCCGAGCGAACGGTAGGCTTGGCGGTGACGCGGTTGAATACATAACCCTTGTCATTTTTGGTCAGGGTAATGCTTTCCAGATCACTCAGCTTGGTGTGCAGGTTGGTCAGCTGTCCGTCTGGATTGAGTTCGAATTCGAGTTTCTGGCCGCGTTGCAATTGAGTGAATTGCTTGGCTTGTTTGTCGCTGGCCAGGACTTCATGGACCGAAGTCGAAGGCAGGCCAACCTTTTCGAAGAGTGTGGAGAGAGTGTCGCCCTTGGCAACAATCACTTCGCGATGGTCCGGTCCTTTCTTTTCTTCTGCCACAGGCGCTTCTGCCTGAGCGGCGGCCTGGGCAGGGTCTTGCGGGCTGTTTTCAATTTGTGCAAACGGAGTAGCGGCCGGTTCGTTTGTGGCTTGAACGGCTTCGGCGGCGTCTTGTTCTTGTGTCAGTTGTTCAGCAGGGCTTTCCAGTTCAAGACTCAGAGTCGTCTTTTTGGCTTCAACATCGCTGGAGGGAAACACCAGGAGCGCCAGGCTAAGGAGGGCTGCGATGCCACTTGCGGCAAGCAGGTGGGTCTTCGGGTAAAGCGGCGGCGCTTTAGACGGTTCTGTGGTCATAAGTAATTTTGGCTTTTGAAAAAATGAATTGGAAAAGATGAATGACATGATGAAGATGAAATAACTGTATAAAATATAACCAAAACCCCTGCGAAGCAAGCCCGCGAACGCTCTGTTCTGTGGATTGGCGTCCTTGCGCCTGGCAAACCTTGTATTTGGTGCGCGATCTTGTATGGTTGGGGCCCTTTGAATCTGAGCCTTACGGGTCTGTTATGAAGTCGGTTGAAGAGCAGCTAGCGCTGATCAAGCGTGGTGCGGAAGAACTGTTGGTCGAGTCCGAGCTGATCGAAAAGCTCAAGCGTGGGCAGCCGCTGCGTATCAAGGCTGGCTTCGACCCGACGGCGCCCGATCTGCACCTGGGTCACACCGTGCTTATTAATAAGCTGCGCCAGTTTCAGGATCTGGGCCATCAGGTCATCTTCCTTATAGGGGACTTCACCGGCATGATCGGTGACCCGAGCGGCAAGAGTGCTACGCGCCCGCCGCTGACCCGTGAGCAGGTCCTCGATAACGCCGAGACCTACAAGACCCAGGTATTCAAGATTCTTGATCCGGCCAAGACCGAAGTGGCTTTCAACTCCACTTGGATGGATAAGATGGGGCCGGCGGATTTCATTCGCCTGACGTCTCAATACACCGTGGCTCGCATGCTTGAGCGCGATGATTTCGACAAGCGCTATACAACCAATCAGCCAATCGCTATCCATGAGTTCCTCTATCCGCTTGTACAGGGTTATGACTCGGTTGCGTTGCGCGCGGACGTTGAGCTCGGCGGCACCGATCAGAAATTCAACCTGTTGATGGGGCGTGAGCTGCAGCGCGGTTATGGTCAAGAGGCGCAGTGCATCCTGACCATGCCATTGCTGGAAGGGTTGGATGGCGTGAAGAAGATGTCCAAATCGCTGGGCAACTACGTGGGCATCCAGGAAGCGCCAGGCGTCATGTACAGCAAGCTGGTCTCCATTCCTGATGCGCTGATGTGGCGCTACTTCGAGCTGTTGAGCTTCCGGTCCATGGATGAGATCAATGCGTTCCGTGCTGATGTAGAGGCTGGGGCTAATCCGCGGGACATCAAGATCAAGCTGGCCGAAGAGATCGTTGCTCGTTTCCATGGTGAAGAGGCAGCTGCCAACGCTCACCGTGCGGCGGGTAATCGTATGAAGGATGGCGAGCTGCCGGATGACTTGCCGGAGATCGAGCTGGTTGCTGCCGAGGATATGCCGATTGCGGCCGTCCTTAATAAAGCTGGCCTGGTCAAGAATGCGGCGGTGGCACGAGATCTCCTTGGTTCGGGCGGTGTGCGTGTAGATGGTGAGGTTGTGGATCGCACCTATATATATGAGCTGGGCTCTACTCATGTATGCCAGGCCGGCAAGAAGGCTTTTGCGCGTATTACGCTTAAATCCGAATAAAGCTGAAATTAAGGGTTGACGGCAGATTCTGGAAGTCTATAATTCGCCCCACTTCCGGCGCAGTCGAAACGGAAAACTCCTTGAGATTCA
>NZ_JABAEE010000080.1:0-27482 GCF_023701885.1 Pseudomonas sp. CG7
CCCGGGCGGCCTGGGGGGCGCGCGCTTGCGCGCTAGGGCGGGGGCACTACCAATTAAATAAGTGGATGCCCCCGCGTCAGCGCGCCAATCCCCGCTCCCACAGGTTTTGGTGGTGTCGGATCGTCCGTGACCAACTGGTAAGATGCCAGCCTATTTCCTCCGACCTGCCGCCATGCTGCTTCCCGCCCTCGACTGGCATCCCCAACCCCGACTCGAACCCCTTCACCTGGACTGGCTCGCCCATGCAGGTGTTGAAGTGGCGGTGTTGCGCCTGGCCCGGATCGATCCACTGATCAGCGGCAACAAGTGGTTCAAACTGGTCCACCCTCTGCGCGCCGCCCATGAAGCCGGTGCCGAGGGGATCATCAGCCTGGGCGGGGCCTATTCCAATCATTTGCATGCGCTGGCGGCGGCCGGCAAGCGCTTCGGGTTTCCCACGGCCGGGCTGCTGCGCGGTCACCCCCAGGACACGCCGACGGTGCGCGACCTGACAGCATTCGGCATGGAATTGCATTGGTTGGGTTATGGCGGGTACCGAGAGCGACATGCCCCAGGTTTCTGGGGGCCGTGGCAGGCCCGCTATCCACATTTGCACCCGGTGCCCGAGGGCGGTTCGGGATTGCCTGGGGCACACGGCTGCATGGCCTGGGCGGCCAGTGTCGATCAACAATTGGGGGCGTTGGGGTGGGCGGATTATCACGGCTGGTGGTTGGCCTGCGGCACGGGAACATCATTGGCCGGGCTGGTGCTGGCCGAAGCGGGCAAGCGTGCGGTCTACGGTGTGCTGGCGGTGCCCCCGGACCATGGCGTGGCCCAGCAGGTCGAGCGCATCGTGGGGGAGGCGGGGCTTTGTGATCCGCGTTATGAATTGCTCGACGGCAGCCGTGGTGGTTTCGCCCGGGTCGATGCCGAGCTGACTGCCTTCATCGAAAACACGGCGGCCATCGAACTGGAACCGTTGTACACCGGCAAGGCCTTGATGGCGCTCAAGACGCACGTCGAGGCCGGAAGGTTTGCCCCTGGCACCCGTTTGATCTTTGTCCACACCGGCGGTCTGCAAGGCCGCCGAGGGTTTGACTGATGGCGATCAGCCGCGTTTGGGCATCATCCGCAACAGCGTGTTGTCGCGTACCACGTAGTGGTGATACAGCCCCGCCAAGGCATGCAGGCCAATCAACCAATAGCCGATGGTGCCGCCGAGCACATGCCAGCCTTCCAGTTGCTTGGCAAAGTCCTTGTCTTGATCGATGAGCAACGGCAAATCGAAACCGTAGAACATCACCTGGTGCCCTTCGGCGCTGGTGATCAGCCAGCCCAGCAGCGGCATGGCGATCATGAATACATACAGCGCCCAGTGCATCAGGCGGGCGAGGAGGGTTTGCCAGGCGGGGGAGGCTGGGTAAATTGCCGGTGCCTTGCCCCTGGTGCGGGCGAACCGGCGCAGCCAGGCCAGCAGGAACACGGTCAGGCCAAGCATGAAATGCGCTTCCTTGATCAGAGTCCGGCCACCACAGCCCTTGGGGAAAATTCCCCGCAACTCAATGCAGGCATAAACCACGGCCAGCAGCACCAGCATTAGCCAATGCAAGGTTACCGTGACCGTACTGTAGCGGTTTTCCGAATTTTTCCAGGGCATCGCGGTATCTCCAACAATCAGGGCAAAGCGCCGTCTAGAGCGGCGTTGTGCATTAACTGTATGCCCGTTTCGCTGGGTTTGCATGAGCCAGATCAGGTTTGCGGCAAGAAGCCACGTTCAGGCTCAGGGCGTGAAGTCTGGCGGGTTCAGCAGCCAGTCCAACAGCAGTCCGGCATCAGGGTTGCCACGGGACGGGTTCGGTGGGGCGGCGGCGTGTCCTGCGCCGGTATCGACAGCCCCTGGGCACAGCACCGGCCGATCGGGGTCGCCATCGAGAACACTCCCCAGCACTTCGCTGCCGGACACCAGCGAGGGGCGGTTGTTCAGCGCCAGTCGTGACACGGGCAGCGGGATGCCCTCCTGGTCCGGCGCCCATAGGCTGACGCTGACTTGCCCGCGCTCATCGGACTGGGCCGGTTGGCCGGGATGGCCGAGTACATGGGCCAGGTGATACCCGGGGATGCAGGGCTTAGGGTGTTTAAGGGCCGGCCTGAACACCGTGGCCCAGGGGATGGCGGTGAAGCGGTTGTGGTAGTCACGGGCCGACGATGTGGTGGGGAGGTCCGGCTCAAGAATCGAAAACTGCCGGCCGCGGTGCTGGACCTCGGTGATCAGCCATTGATCGTTGAACGTGGAAACCGGGTGCTCGCAGATGTGCACGATGTCGCCGCCGTGCAGGGCGGGTTGGTCACTGTGGCCATGGATTTCCCGTTGCCGACAGCGCAACCGTTCCAGGTAGCGGCGACCGACCTGGTAACGGTGAGTCAAGGCCGGGTCGCCGTGCATGGCCTCATGGTCGATTTGCTCAATGGGTTGATTCGCCGCCCAGGCCTCGGTGTCGGTCGTGGCCCGATCGCTGAACCCGACGGGCAAGCCAGGCAGCATTCCGTGGTGACGCAAATACAAGCGCGCAATGGCCGGTATCGAGTTGTCGTTCTGGCGCAGGGACAGTTCGACGGGCCGTGTGGGAAAACTCTTCGGGTCTTCGGCAAACACCAGGACGTGGCCCTGGGGGGTGTGTTCGAAGTGGTAATGAATGCCTTCTTCTTCGCACAGCCGTTGCAGGAGGGTCAGGTCGCTTTCGTCGTACTGGATGCAGAATGGGCGGCATGGATACTGCCCGTGGGGCAGTTCGAAACGGTAGCTGTCGGCGGGCAGGCCGTTGTCTTCCAGCAGGCGTTGCAGCACCTGCACCACGGTGAGTCGATGGAAAACTCGGCGCCGTGGGCCTTGTTCCAATTGCTGCAGGTAGGGAACCAAGGTCAGGCGATAACCGATGCGCCGCGGTGCCGGGGCGCTCAGGCAAACGCTGTGGATAATCCCATGGATACCCGAGTCGCGGTCCAGGCGCAGGAAGGCCGGGTGCCCCAATAGCAGGTCGGGGTCTATCGGTGGGGCCAGGCCGATCAATTCGAGGTCGAAACGGTACGGCTGGTTGAGGGCTTCGCGGCCATTGAAGCGCAAGACTTGCAGCTGCAAGTCGCTTTGCGTGAGCGTCAGGCTGAAGGGACTTTCCGTGTCGTTGCGCATCGCGCCTCCTACTGGCGGGGAGAGAGGCACAGAGGGTACGAAACCACGGGAGGAAATGGTGCTTGTGAGCCGCTATTTCAGAAACGCCCTACAACACACTGTGAAAATGTCGATCCGGCACGGTGATTTTTTGGTCGATCAGCCGGTTTAGGCCGTATAAACTTGCGCCACAGCGCCGGCCGGCAGATGTCTCGGCGCGTCAGACAAGAGAGTGAGTAATGGGCGCACAGTGGAAGGTTAAACACAAAGAAGCGGCTGCCAACGCCAAGGGCAAGATCTTCGGCAAGCTGGTGAAGGAAATCACCATTGCCGCGCGCAACGGCGCTGATACCGCGACCAACGCGCACCTGCGGCTGGTGGTCGAGCAGGCGAAAAAGGCCTCGATGCCCCGCGAGACCCTGGAACGTGCGATCAAGAAAGGTTCTGGCCAGCTCGGTGAAACCGTGCAATACCACCGTGTCACCTACGAAGGGTTCGCGCCGCACCAGGTGCCGCTGATCGTTGAATGCGTGACCGATAACATCAACCGTACCGTAGCCGAAATTCGCGTCGCCTTCCGCAAGGGCCAACTGGGCGCCTCGGGTTCGGTGGCGTGGGATTTCAACCATGTCGGCATGATCGAAGCCGCGCCAGACAGCCCGGATGCCGATCCGGAAATGGCCGCCATCGAGGCCGGTGCCCAGGATTTCGAACCGGGTGAAGAAGGCGCGACGTTGTTCCTCACCGACCCTGCCGACCTCGATGCGGTACAGAAGGCCTTGCCGGAGCAAGGCTTCACCGTGTTGTCGGCCAAGCTGGGCTACCAGCCGAAGAACCCGGTCAGCGGCTTGACCGATGAGCAGATGGCCGAAGTCGAAGCCTTCCTCGAAGGCCTCGACAACCACGATGACGTGCAGGACATGTTTGTCGGGTTGGCGGGGTAAGCGAATACGCGCAACCCCTGTGGCGAGGGAGCTTGCTCCCGCTCGGCGGCGAAGCCGTCGCAAATGGGCCGACGCGGTCTTACTGACAGACCGCGGTGCCGGATCAGGGCTGCTTCGCAGCCCCGCGGGAGCAAGCTCCCGCGCCACGGTCACGGAGCAAACCTTCAATCTCATCGAACCCCGGCCGCGCCAGCACCTCCGGCTGACAGCAGCGCGCCTGCAAATCCTGCAGCCATGCAAGATCCTGTGCCGCGAGCGCCGGTTCGATCCGCGCCAGCAATTCCCCCAGCAGAATCCCGAAGGCCCGCACCTCGATGCGTTGCAGTGCGCGGGTTTGCAGGTTATCCGTGATGGCGTGGAACGACGCCGCGCCAAAATCGCCCAGCAGGCAATCACCCTGGTCATTGCACAGGATGTTGTGCCCGTAGAGATCGCCGTGGGTGATGCCTTGGCGGTGCAGGTGCGCCGCCGCCGAGGCGATGCCGTAAGCGATGCGCAAGGCCGCCGGGGCGTTCAGGCGCAGATCATCGGCATACACGTCGCGGCTGCATGACGCCAGGCTCGGCAGCCCGGCGAGGTTGCGGTAGCTGGGGTCGATCAGCGCCATCACCAGCCCGGCCTGTTGCTCGGGGTGCCCGGTGACTTGGCCCAACACGTCGATCAGGTTCGGGTGTCGACCGGCCGTGATGCAGGCATGCATTTCATGCAGGGGCGAGCCGTCGCTGGTCATCTGGCCTTTGTACAGCTTCACGGCGACGTTTCGCGCCACCTGGCCGGGGGCTTGCCAGAGCGCCTGGTGAATCACCCCGGATGCCCCTTCACCCAGTGGTTGTTGCAGCGCCAGTTGCGACCAGTCGATAGGCACAGTGGTATTCAGGGCCGCCGCTTCCGCTTGGGCTTCCAGCGGGTTGCCGGCGTAGGCCAGCCAACTGAGGCTCGGTAGCTCCAACAACCATTGCGGCAGTTCGGTCAGTTGATTGGCGGCGATGCGCAGCAGTTCCAGGCGATGACACTGGCCCAGGCTCGCCGGCAACTGCTGCAAACGGTTACCGGCCAGCATCAGTTTTTGCAGGTGTGGGCGTTGGCCCAGCTCGTCGGGCAACTCTTCGACGTCGTTATCGGTCAGGATCAACCAGCGCAGCCTTGGCGGCAGCGCGGCGCCCGTGACACGGGCGATGCGGTTGGCCTTGAAACCAACCATGGTCAACGCGCTGCAACGGCCCAGGCATTCGGGCAGTTCGGTGAAGCGGTTATCCGAGCAGAACAGCACACGCAGGTGGGGCAGCCGATGCAGGTCGTCGGGCAGCGTGTCCAGCTGATTGCCGCTGAGGTTGAGGATCTCGAGGGAATCGGCCAGCTCGAAGATTTCCCGGGGAAACTCCGTCAAGCCGCAGGCCAAGTCCAGCCGGGTAATTCCCGAGAGCTGGCCGGCGCGTAGTTGGGCGAGGGTGTGCATGGGAGGGTTCGCTGTTGATCAAGGGGCGGGCACAAATACTGAAACCAGCACAGAACCTGTGGCGAGGGAGCTTGCTCCCGCTGGGCTGCATGGCAGCCCCAAAAGCGGCCCTGCAATCAGTCTGACACACCTTGGTGTCTGGTTTGGGGGCTGCTTTGCAGCCCAGCGGGAGCAAGCTCCCTCGCCACAGGTTATCTGTTCAATTCGGAGTGAATTGGCCGCATGATAACTGCAAAGCGTGTCCTAGCGCTCGATACTGCGGTTCCAGCGGGCGTTCCAGGCCGGGCGTTGTTCGTTGACCTGGTCCCAATCCACGGCAATCGCCGTCTCCAGGTATTGCTTCATCGCCTCTACCTGGCCACGGGTCTTGTCGGTGGTCGGGGTGTTGGGGTTGGACGGAATCTGGTCGCCTTCTTCCAGGGCGATGGCCTGGGCTTGCGGGGTCAGCAGGAACTCTGCAAGTTTTTGCGCCAATTCCGGCTGGGTGTTTTGCGCGATGGCGCATTCGGCGACGTTGAGGACCACGGCGCCTTCCTTCGGCTGGGCATATTCCACCGGCATGCCCTTGAGTTTCAACGCAGTCACCTGGGTCGGCGTCAGCGGGAACAGCGCGGCTTCGTCGGTTTGCAGCATTTCGGATATCTTCGCCGAGCTTGGGATGTACTCCAGCACATTGCGGCCCACCGTGTTCGGCCACGCCTTGAAGCCCGGCTCGACGTCGGTTTCGTTACCGCCCTGGATCCGGTTGAACATCAAGAAGCCGTGCAGGCCGAAGGTAGACGAGGCCATCGACTGGAACACCACTTTGTCCTTGAAGCGCGGATCGGCCAGGTCCATCCAGGAGGTGGGCGTATTCCAGCCTTTTTCCTTGAACAGCCGGGTGTTGTAGGCCAGCCCCGTCACGCCGAGGCTGACGGCCACGGCCTGATCCTTGATGCGTCCCTTGGCCGGGATCTGCGCCAGGGTCGGGCTGTCCTCGAGTTTGTCGCACAGGCCCATCGCGATGGCGCGGTACATGATGCCGTCATCGAGGAACATCACGTGCATCTGCGGGTTGCCCTTGCTGGCCTGGACTTTCGCCAGGATGTCGGCGGAGGTGCCGGGCACGATGACCACTTTGACGCTGTTGGCTTTCTCGAAAGCCGGCAAGACCTTGTCGGCGTAGAGCCGCTCCATGGTGCCGCCGTTCATGCCCAGGTAAAGCGTCGGCTCGGCCAACGCCTGGGTGACCGGGAGCAGGGCGCCCAGGCAAGCGGAACCCAGCGAGCAGAAACCGAACAGTGCACTGCGTTTGACGTTATTCATTGGCGCGACCTTCCTCTATCAAGCAACGGAGATGGAGTGAAACCGGGTGATGGAAAACGCATCCAGCGGCGTGGACGAAGCCCCGCTGCAGATGATCTCGGTGAGCGCCTGGCCCACCGCCGGGCCGATCTGGAAGCCCGCGCCGGCAAAGCCGAACGCGTGCAACAGACCGGGCTGGGTGCTGCTGTGGCCGATCACCGGTTGGCGATCGGGCAGGTAGCCTTCGGTGCCGCTCCAGGTACGAATCGCCTGGGCGCCTTGCAAAAACGGGTAGAGCTCGACGGCCTGGCGCAGGATGTCCAGCACGGCGTTCTGGCCGGGCCGGGCGCGAGCGGCATCCAGCGCAAAACCTTGGCCGCCTCCCAGCACGCAATTGCCGCGCGAGACCTGGCGGGCGTAGATGCCACCGCCCTCGACGCCCGTGCTGGCATCCATGACCAAGGGCAAGGGTTCGGTGACCAGCATCGCCGGGTGCCCGGCGTGCATCGGCACCGCTTCGCCAAATTGCGCGGCGAACTGGCTGGCCCAGGCACCGGCGCAGTTCAGCAGCCAGGGCGCGTGGAACGTCAGGCCCGTTGCGGTGGGTACGACAAAGCGCCGGCCGTCGTGCTCAACATGGCTGACGGCGCATTGTTCGTGGACTTGCGCACCCTGTCGGCGCGCGGCTTGGGCGAAGGCTGGCGACACCAGGCGCGGATTGGCATGGCCGTCTTCCGGGCACAGCGACGCCCCGACCGCGACGGTGCCGACCCACGGAAAGCGCGCGCGCAGGGCCGTGCGATCAAGCAGTTGCAGATCCAGGCCAAAGCCTTGGCTGGCGGCCGCATAGTCGTGCAGCGCTTGCAGGTCTGCGGCACTGCGAGCCAGCTTCAAGTGGCCGCTACGCTGGTACTCGCCGTCGATGCCGATCAACTGGGGCAACTGGTGCCAGATTTCATGGGCCCGTTGCGACAAGGGCAATTGCGACAGCGGTCGACCCTGGCGACGTACGCCACCGTAGTTCACGCCGCTGGAGTGCGAGCCGCAGAAGTCGCGTTCCAGCAGCGCCACCCGGCGTCCGGCCTGGCTCAGGAACAGCGCCGCCGAGGCGCCGACGATACCGCCGCCAATGATCACCGCATCCACTTCGATCATGGCTCGACCTCCAGGCCGAACGGCACGGGTTTGATCGGCGCCTGGGCCCGCAAGCGGCCGATGCTGGCGATGGCGCGGCCACTTTCGCAGGCAATGATTTCCGCAGCCGCGCTGCCGCACATCCGTCCCTGGCAACGGCCCATGCCGACCCGGCAATGGGCCTTGACCCGATTGATTTCCCAATGGCCTTCGTTCACCACGCGGCGGATGTCGCCAACGCTGACTTCTTCGCAGCGGCAGATCATCAGTTGATCGGCGGCGTCGGCAGCCCACTGTTCAGGAAAGGCAAATGCGCGCTCCAGCCCTTCGCGAAACCTGCCGATGCGTTCAAGGGCTTGTTCCAGCTGCGTGCAACGCTGCGGGTCGGTGGCGTAGCCGAGGTCTTCAAGCAAGGCCAGGGCCGCCCGTTCACCGGCCAGCTCTGCCGCGTCGGCGCCCATGATGCCGGCACCGTCACCGGCCAGATAAACCCCCGGCACGCTGCTGCGTCCGGCGCGGTCCCGTTGGGGCAGCCACGCGCGGTTGAGGATATTCCAGGCAAACTCGCAGCCCAACAGGTCGGCCAGTTGGGTTTCGCTGCGCAAGCCGTGGGCGAAGGCCACCGCGTCACAATCGAGCGTGTGTTCGCCGCTTGCGTTGCGCCATGCCAGCGACTGCACCCGGCGTTCTCCTTCGACTCGCGCCAGGCTCGCCCCTTGATGCACGGCGATGCCATGGGCGGTCAGCCAGGCACGGTAATACAGGCCTTTGGCGAGGGTGGTCGGTTGTACCAGCAGGTCGGGCAGGGCGCGGACCTGGGCGCTAAAAGGTGAGCTGTCGAGGACTGCGACCACGTTGGCGCCGGCTCGGGCGTATTGATAGGCCACCAGGTACAACAAGGGGCCGCTGCCGGCGAACACCACCCGTTCGCCGATGGCGCACCCCTGGAACTTCAGGGCGATCTGCGCCGCGCCCAGACTGTACACCCCGGGCAGGGTCCATCCTGGCACGGGCAGGACCCGGTCGGTGGCACCGGTTGCGACAATCACGCTGGAGTATTCGAGGCGATCGGCGCGGCCTTCATGCAAGGTATCGAGCAGGCCGGCCTCGGCATTCCACACCAGCGTATCGGGACGGTAATCGAGCTGTCCGCGCAATTGGTCGAGGGTCTGGTGGATGGCGTTGGCCTTGTGTGCTTCGAAGCCATAGAGCTTGTTCGACGGGCGCTTGAAATTGGCCGGTTGGCGTCGATAGATCTGCCCGCCACCGCGGGCGGCTTCGTCCAGCAGCACGGGGTACAGGCCATGGGCGACCAGGGCCTGCGCGGCACGGATACCCGCCGGGCCGGCGCCGATGATGGTTATCGGTTTCATCGCCACCTCACGGGCAGGGCCGGGGGATTTGTGTTGTTGTCGAAGCCGTCATCGCGAGCAAGCTCGCTCCCACATTGAATCGGTTGTGGATGCTGGTTTTGTGAGCGCCGCAGTTCCCCTGCGGGAGCGAGCTTGCTCGCGATGAGGCCGTGCCAGTCGATACTTTTCATACCTGGCGCCCCGGTTCGCGGCTGATGTGTTGTCCGGCTTCGAGCAAGGTCGAGCAGGCGCGTACGCGACGGCCGTCGCCCAGGCGCACCCAGCAATCCTGGCAGGCACCCATCAGGCAGACGCCGGCGCGGGGTTCGGCACTGAAGTCACTGCCGCGCAAGTGTTCGCTGCAGGTCAGCACGGCGGTCAGCAGGGTATCGCCCAGCAGGCCGGTGGCAGGCTGGCCGTCGAGGGTAAAGTCCAGGGCCGGGCGGTCGCCTTCGGCCAGTCGTTTCAGCAGTGCCATGACACCCTCATTGTTTGCCTACCAGGACTCGATCCAGGCCATAGACCCGATCGAGCAGAATCATGGTCAGCGCGGTGAGCCCGATGACCAGCGCCGACACTGCCGCCATCATCGGATCGATGGATTCGGTGGCGTACACGTACATGCGCACCGGCAAGGTTTGCGTGGCCGGCGAGGTGACGAAGATCGACAGCGTGACCTCATCGAAACTGTTGATGAACGCCAGCAGCCAGCCTCCGGCCACCCCCGGCAGGATCATCGGCAAGGTGATTTGCCGGAACAGCGTGAAGCGTCCGGCGCCCAGCGAGTGCGCGGCCTGCTCGGCGCTGCGGTCCAGGCCGATGGCCGAGGCCAGCACCAGGCGCAGCACATACGGCGTGATCACCAGCACATGGGCGAAGATCAGCCAGGCGAAGCTGCCGTTCACGCCCATCAATGCAAACAGGCGCAGCAACGCCACCCCGAGCACCAGGTGCGGAATGATGATCGGCGACAGGAACAGGCCGTTGAAGAAGTCCCGGCCCGGGAACTCGAGCCGGGTGATCGCCAGGGCCGCCGGCACCGCGATCAAGGTCGCCAGCGAGGCCGCGCAGAACGCCAGGACCAGGCTGTTGTAGAACGCGTCGACAAAATCCGCCCGCTCGAACACCGCGCGGAACCAGCGCAGGGAAAACTCGGTGGTCGGCAGGCTCAGGGTGTTTTCCGGGGTGAAGGCGACGAGGCAGACCACCACCAGCGGCGCGAGCATGAAGATCACCACCAAGGCGTGGAACAACAGCGCGAAAGGACCGTTTCTAGACATGACCCATTACCCCAATGACTTCTTGTAGCGGCCTTCGATCATCCGGTTCCACGACAGCATGATCAGCAGGTTGAGCAGCAGCAGCGCGACGGCAATGGCCGCGCCCATCGGCCAGTTCAGCTCCGACAGGTACTGGTCGTAGATCAACGTGGCGACCATCTTCAAGCGCCGTCCGCCGAGCAGGCCGGGAATCGCGAAGGAGCTGGCGGCGAGACCGAACACAATCAGCGTGCCGGACAGAACGCCGGGCATGATCTGCGGCAGTACCACCTTGCGGATCACCGTGAACTGGCTCGCCCCAAGGGATAGCGCGGCCTGCTCGGCGGCCGGGTCGAGTTTCTGCAGCGAGGTCCAGACCGGAATGATCATGAACGGCAACATCACGTGGACCAGGGCGATGACCACGGCGAACGGCGTATAGAGCAGCTTCACCGGCGCGCCGCCGAGGGCTTGCAGGGCCTGGTTGACCAGGCCGTCGGCACCGAGCAAGAGGCTCCAGCCGAACGCCCGCACCACCACCGAAATCAGCAGCGGCGTGAGGATCAGGATCAGGAAAATCGAGCGCCACGGTGCGCCCATGCGGCTGAGAATGTACGCCTCGGGCACGCCGATCAGCACGCACAGGAGGGTGGTCAGGGCGCTGATCCAGAACGTGCGCAAAAAGATCTCGTAGAAGTACGGATCGCCCAACAGGCTGGTGTAGTGCTCGAAGGTGTAGGCATCGCCGTTGATGCCCGAGCTGTAGTCGAATACGTTGAATGACAAGACCAAGGTCAAGCCCAAGGGAATGACCAGCAAGCCCAGGTACAGGGCCAGGGCCGGCGCGGACATCAGGTAGCCTTGCCGGCCGCGGCGCATCGCATCGATCAGCTTCATGCCGGTACCTCGTCCGCGCTCAATACCCGCAGCAGGGCCGGATCCCAATCCAGGCCCACCGCCGTGCCTTCGGCCAGGGGCGCCGAGCCATCGTTGCGGCGCACCACGCAGAGTTCACCCAGGCGGGTGGAGACGCCGTACAGCCATTGGCTGCCGAGAAAGAAGCGGCTGGTGAGGGTGCCTTGCAGTCGCCCTGAACCGACCTCGCACAGGTCGATCTTTTCCGGACGCAAACTCAGTGTCAGCTCACCCTCGGCCGGGCTACAGGCTTGAACCATACCCGCGCTGTCGCGTCTGCCGGCCAGCAGGTTGGCTTTGCCGACGAAACCTGAAATGAACTCGGAGCGCGGGTGCTCGTAAAGGGTGTACGGCGCGTCGATCTGGGTGATGCGCCCGGCCTGCATCACCACGACCCGGTCGCTGATCGACAGGGCTTCGGATTGGTCATGGGTCACCATCAGCGTGGTGATGCCGACTTCGCGCTGGATGCGGCGTATTTCGAACTGCATCTCTTCGCGCAAATTGGCGTCGAGGTTGGACAGCGGCTCGTCGAGCAACAGCACCGGCGGTTCGATCACCAGCGCCCGGGCCAGTGCCACGCGTTGGCGCTGGCCACCCGAGAGTTCGCGTGGATAACGGTCGGCGTGACGGTCCAGGCGGACCAGTTTCAACACCCGGTCCACCCGTTGTTGCAACTCGGCGTTGGCCACTTTGCGCATGCGCAGGCCGAAGGCGACGTTGTCCTTGACGGTCATGTGGGGGAACAGCGCGTAGCTCTGGAACACCACCCCCAGGCCGCGGCTTGCGGGCTTGGCGTGGGTGATGTCGCGGCCGTCCAGCAGGATGCGCCCGCTGCTGACGTCGACGAAGCCGGCGATCATCTGCAAGGTCGTGGTCTTGCCGCAGCCGGAAGGCCCCAGTAGCGAGACGAACTCGCCTTTTTCCACCGACAGATAGGTGGCGACCACGGCGTCGATATCGCCGTAACGTTTGCCAAGCCCTTCAAGTTGCAAAAAAGCCATCGCTGCGCTCCACCTGGGATTGTTATGCGTCGCCGCAAGGCGCGCTTTTTTGTATGGGCAGATACGAAAGGGTGCTGCTGGGGTGCGTTGGCGCTCGACCTCAAGTCGGCTGCCGCTGTTGTTCGAATCGCCCCTGTATGGACGAAGAGTAGGACGAAGAATAGGATGGGCTCAATGGACTATTTCACTGAAGCGAAGACTATTTTCAGTTTCATTCAGTGGGTAAATTGAGCAATGAGAAACAAGATGAATAATTCCACTGATCGGAATAATGAGAGAGGCGAAGTCGGTGTCGGCGCAGTCTCCAGGCTGTTTGCCGTGTTGCGCAGCTTGGGCGACACGGTGGAGGGCGGTGAACGGGTGACGCAACTGGCCCAGCGCATCGGCCTGTCCCAGCCCACCACGCATCGCCTGCTGCGCAGCCTGATGGACGAGGGCATGGTCGAGCAGGACGCGCGCAGCAAACGCTATCGCCTGAGCTTGGATTTTTTCGCCCTGGCGGCCCGGGCCGGGAACACCGGCAACCTGCGCGAGCTGGTGCGCCCGGCCATGCTGCGGTTGTCGGCGTCCTTGGGGGACTCGCTGTTTTTGCTCGCCCGCAGTGGTTTCGATGCCATCTGCCTGGACCGCAGCGAGGGGCCGTTTCCGATCCGCACATTCACCGGCGACATCGGTGGCCGCGTGGCGTTGGGCGTGGGGCAGGGCAGCCTGGCGATCCTGGCGTTCCTTCCGGAAGAAGAGCGCGACACGGTGATTCAATACAACCTGCCGCGGCTCAAGGATTTCCATCTCTACGATGAAGTCTTCCTGCGCACGGAAGTGGAGAACGTGCGCGCGCTGGGCTACGCCGGACGCAACACCGGCGTATTGCAGGGCATGGCCGGGGTGGCCGTGCCGATTCTCGATCGCGAAGGTCGGGCTGTGGCGGCCTTGAGCGTGGCCACCGTGAGCGACCGGTTGGGCCCCGATCGCCTGCCGACGGTGGTGGATATGCTAAAGCGCGAAGCGGCGCTGATCGGGCCGCGGATCAACCCGTTCGATCCGTTGCTGCGAAGGCCTTCGCAGGTGTTTGGGCAGGTGTGAATACACTCTCAAGAGCAGCCTGTATCCCCTGTGGGAGCGAGCTTGCTCGCGATGGCGGTGGTTCAGTTAGAAATGATGTCGACTGATACACCGCTATCGCGAGCAAGCTCGCTCCCACAGAGATTTCAGAAGTTCAGGGTCTGCTTGAGCCGCTGCGTCGTCGGCGTATCACTCGGTATGACCATCGCATAGTTGTAGCCCGGCCCGGACCAGTACTCGGCCTGCAGCTCGCCATCGCGGCGACTGCCCCGGGGCAGCAGGAAATTCTTCGGGCCGGGAGGGCGCACGTAGAAGCTGATCTTCTGGCCGCTCGGATCCTGATAGACCACCATCGCCGCCGCGCCTTGCTCGGTGCTGAGCAAGCGCCCGCTGACCGGCTTGAACCCGGCGCTGGACAGGTCGGGCAACCGGTCGGCCTGGGTGAAGTAACGGTCGAGCCAATCTTGCATGTGTTGTTCGTCGCCGCTCTGGTAGTCGGCTGGGAGGATGCCCTGTTGAGCAATCAACCGGTACGCCTGCAGGGCATCGGCCATGGGAGCGGCGGCGCTGAGCAGGGTCATCTGCCGCGCCTGCCAGCCACTGAAGCCACCCACGCTGACGGCCAGCAGCAACACCGCGGCGTTGGCCAGGTGGCGGCGGGAGCGATGTTTCAGGCGCTGGCGAATCATGGCCGGGTCGAGGTCCGGGTTGGGTGGCTGTTGCAAGGCGCCGCTTAGGGCCGTGCGCAAGTGCTGCGCGTCCTGTTGCCAGGCGCGCACCTGGGCGGCGACGTCAGGCTGGTTGGCCAGGTAGGTCTCGACCAGGCGCTGGTCGGCTTCGCTCAGTTGACGATCGACGTAGGCGTGCAGGTCGCTGTCGCTGGGGGGCATGCTGATCATTTGAGTATCCGCAGGGTGGGGCGGGTGATTTCGCCATCGCTGAGTTGGCGCAGGGCCTGGCGGGCGCGGGACAGGCGCGACATCACCGTGCCGGTCGGTACGCCGAGGATGTCGGCGACTTGCTGGTAACTCAAGCCTTCCACCGACACCCAGAGCAACAGCGCGCGCTGTTCCGTCGTGAGCTGATCGAAGGCTTGCAGGGACGATTGCGCGATCACGCTGCGCTCGGCCGAAGGGTGGGCGTCGTCGCGGCCGGTGAAGAACGCCAGCATGCGCGCATAGCGCCGGGAGCGGCGATGGCCGTCGAGAAACTGCCGATACAGGATCGAAAACAGCCAGGCCCGCAGATCGCCGTCCGGGCGCTTGTCGTTCCATTTGGACAACGCCCGTTCCAGGCACATCTGCACCAGGTCGTCGGCGTTGCTCGGGTTGCGCGTCAGCGACACGGCAAAACGCCGTAGCCTGGGGATGAGTTCGCGCAACTGTTCGTCAAGTGCGTTCATGAAAGTGTGGTTTCTGTAGGCAGTCACTGCGCCGGGACTGGAAAGACGCCCCGCGAACGAGATTATTCCAGTGCAGGAAAAATAAATACGAGGCGTGGGAATAAACCTGGCGGGCCTTCGTCTGACGGGTCCTTTCCAACGAACGGCCTCACGCCCTGGAGCTTTCTCATGGTTGATCCTTCACCCTCATCGAGCCGGCCGCCCTTGAGTGCCGCCGCCCTGACCCTGCGTCTGAGCGGTATCGCGGTGATTGTTGCCGCGCTGGCCGGGGCGTTTGCCTACGTCAATGGCAGCCTCGACCCGCAGCGCTTGACGCCGGACGCGCTGGTCAATGTCCTGGAAAAAAACAATGGCACGCATCCGGGCTTTCGACGCAACCACTCCAAAGGTGTCTGTGTCGCGGGCTATTTCCAAAGCACGGGCGAGGCCAGCGCCTATTCCAGTGCCCAGGTGTTCACGCAGCCGCAGACGCCGGTAATCGGGCGTTTTGCCTTGCCCAGTGGCAACCCCTATGCACCGGACGGCAGTGTGCCGATTCGCAGCCTGGCGCTGCGTTTTACCCAGGCCAACGGCCAACAATGGCGCACCGGCATGAACAGCATGCCGGTGTTTCCGGTGGGCACGGTCGAAGCGTTCTACCAATTCCAGCAAGCCCAGTCGCCGGACCCTGCCACTGGAAAACCGAACCCTGCGGCCGTGCCGGCGTTTTTTGCCGCGCACCCCGAAGCGGTGCCGTTCCTGCAATGGATCAAGACCGCCAAGCCGTCGGCCAGCTATGCCACCGAAACCTACAACGGCATTAACGCGTTCTATCTGGTCAACTCCGCCGGCCAGCGCCAGGCCGTGCGCTGGGGCGTGGTGCCGCTGAGCCAGGACGCAGCGGATGCGACGCCGCCCCAGGGTGCTGATTTCCTCGAACAAGACTTGGCGAAGCGTCTTGCCGCCGGGCCGTTGCGTTGGCAGTTGAACATCACCCTGGCCAACCCGGGGGATCCGGTGAACGACGCCAGCAAGGCCTGGCCCGCTGACCGCAAGGTGGTCAATGCCGGCACGCTGGTGCTGGAGCGCACCCAGGCCCAGGACAACGGCGAATGCCGCGACATCAACTATGACCCGCTGATCCTGCCCCAAGGGATCGAAGGTTCTGACGATCCGCTGCTGGTCGCGCGCTCCGCCGCCTATGCCAGTTCCTATCTGCGCCGTACCAGCGAAGTGAGCCAATTGCCCGCCACCCAGGAGTCCCGCCCATGAGCGCCCCTCGTCACTTTGTTCCGCTGGCCCGACTGCTCCACTGGTTGATGGCTCTGATGATCATCGCCATGCTGTTTATCGGCGCGGGCATGGTCGCCTCGGTGTCCGAACGCCATGAATGGCTGCTGCAATTGCACAAGCCATTGGGGATCGCGATTTTGCTGCTGGTGATCGTCCGTCTGCTGGTGCGCTTTACCACTCGTCAACCGCCGCTGCCGGCGGATCTGCCGGGCTGGCAAGTGCTGGCGGCAAACGCCTCCCATGTGTTGTTGTACGCCTTGATGCTGATCCTGCCGCTGTTGGGCTGGGGCATGATTTCGGCGGCGGGGGACCCGGTGATGCTCAGCGACTCGTTGCAACTGCCTTCAATCCTGCCTGCCCACGCCCAGACGTTCGCGCTGCTGCGCAAGGCCCATGGGTACCTGGCTTATTTGTTGTTCGTGACCGTGGTGGTGCATCTGGCGGCGGCGCTGTTTCACGCGTGGGTGCGCCGGGATGAGGTGTTGGACAGTATGTTGCGCGGCAAGGGTTGATGAACCCTGTGGCGAGGGAGCTTGCTCCCGCTGGGTGGCGCAGCCGCCCCAAATGGGCTGACGCAATCTTTCAGGCAGATTGCGTCAGCCGGTTTACGACGGCTGCGCCGCCGAGCGGGAGCAAGCTCCCTCGCCACAGGTGTTCACCTTAGACTAGGGAGATGATCAGGTCGTTGGCTCAGCGCAATTCGTCCACCATGGCCTCGATGGTGCTCAACACATCCTTGCCCAGTTGCATCGAGCGTTTGCCGGACCAACCGGTGATCGGGTTCGGGTGATCGTTGTGGTCCTTGAATGGCATTTCCAGGGTCAGGGACAGGCAGTCATATTTTTGCCCGATTGCGTTGCAGGCCAGGGTCATGTTGGCCTGGCCCGGTTCGTCGCGGGTGTAGCCGTGAGCGGTCTGGAAGTCTTTGGTCTGGTGCTTGAGTTGGCTGCGAAAGCGCTCTTCGAGCTCAGCGATGCGTGGCGTGTAGCCCGGGTTACCTTCACAACCGGCGGTGAAGACGTGGGGAATTTCCTCATCGCCGTGCGCATCGAGAAACAGATCGACGCCATACTTTTCCATTTGCTGCTGGACGAAAAAGACCTCAGGGCTGATTTCCGGACTGGCGTTCTGCCAGGCACGGTTGAGGTCCTGGCCCATTGCGTTGGTCCGCAGATGACCATGGAAGGCGCCGTCCGGATTCATGTTCGGCACCAGGTACAAATCGGCCTTGGCGAGCCACCGGTTCAGTTGCGCATCGTCATGCTGTTGGAGGCGTTCGATCACGCCTTCCATGAACCATTCGGCCATGTGCTCGCCGGGGTGCTGCGGGGCGATGATCCAGACTATGCGCCGGCCTTCGGCGCCGCTGCCCTTGCGCAGCAGTTGAATGTCCCGGCCTTCCACGCTTTTACCGACGGCCAACAGCTCGGTGCCGGACTTGTGCTGCGCCTGCTCGATCAGCCAGTCATGGCGGCCACGGCTGTAGGGTTCGAAGTAGGCGAACCAGGCGTGGGGTTGTTCGGCCTCCAGGTGAAAGCGCAGGGCGTCGCCTTCAAACTGGGTCGGAATGCGGAACCAATTGACGTGATCGTAGGAGGCAACGGTCTGGTAGCCCGTCCAGGCCTTGTTATAGGACGATTGACTGGCGTTGAGCAGGCGGAAGAAATATTCCTGGCCGACGTGCAAGCCGCTGGCCTTGAAATGGAACCACTGGAAATGGGCGCTGCGGGTGTCGGGCCTGATCTTGAGCAACGACTGCAACGGGTTGCTGATGTCGACGACCTCGATGTTGCCGCTGTCGAAATTGGCACTGATATCAAAGGAAGATTTAGCCACGGTCACGGTTCCTGGAAAGGATTTACATGTCCGTTTCTTTACACGCAAGAAAGGCGAAACCGGGACGATTTGCATCAGGTAAAGGAGGGGGCGTCCTCCCTGGACGCGAAGCCAGCTTAGAGAGTCTGCAATTGATTCTCAAGTGCTGGTTGTCGATAGTTTCGCCGGTGTGGCGAGGGGACTCTTGTAAACAGATATTCATTTGTTATGATCGCCGCCATCGAATTGGCAGCACCCTGAAAGACTTCATTAGCCTGAAGACATAAGCCGAAAAATCGGCAAAAAAAGACCCGGCAAAAAGCCGGGTCAAAAACCGTGATTAGCCTGATGAGGAGATATTCCAGAAGTCCGACCTAAGGTCTTCTGGCCTATCGACTGATCTCGCGACCAGCTGATGCAATAATAATCATTATCATTTGGAAGTCAAATGATTTGATCGCATCGATTGGAAATTTTTTCTCTTCGTCCGCATTCGCGACGACATTCCAAAGGGTTACCGCTAGCGAGTAGGGTAGCCATCCAGGGATCGGTCAAGCATCACCTTGACCAGATCGATCATGTGCACCACCGAAAACGCCAGGTCACGACTCGAACCCTCCAACTGGCTGGCCGACTCATGGGCGGTCGCCGCTGCGCAGCGCAACAGGTCGCAGGCGTGCACAAGGGCTTCTTCCGCGCTGACGCTGCGGCTGACCTCGAAGAAGCGATGTTCTGTCTGGGCTGGTGAAACACCTGGTTTCAAGTAGTAGTCGAGGGCACGTTTGGCCGCCGGGCAATCCTGCAGCGAAGGGAATGTACCGTCGAAAGGGCTGCTGGGCTGGTCTGTATTGGGTGTGTCCATTGTGATGAAAATCTCCGTGTGTGGGGCTGAACTCCTGAATCCAGAATAGTACTTACCGTAATTGTGACGACAATTTAAATACTACAATTTGTGTTTTGAGGGTCGGGGTCACCCACGTATCGTGCCGCACATGGATAAATGGATAGAGTTGGTCAAGGCCAAGATGAAGGAGCTGCACATCACGCAAGTGGTGCTCGCAGAGCGGTTGGGCATGTCCCAGGGCGGCGTCGGCCATTGGCTGACCAAGCGCCGGCAGCCCAGTGTCGCAGACATGAACCGGGTCCTGCGGGAGCTGGGGCTGGAGTTTCTGGAAGTGGCGATGGTGATCCGCGAGCCGGACACCTCCACCGAAGAAGGCATGGCCCTGGCGCAGAAGTACAACCCGTACTTCCGCTACCCGGTCAGTGAGTGGCACGAGGTGGGCGAAGTTCGTGAAGGTGATCCTGGCGCTTACAGCCAGGCGCGCTACGAACTGACGGACTACCACGCCCTGGGCGATGCATTCTGGCTGGTGGTGATGGGCGATGCGATGACCGCACCCAGCGGGTTGAGCATTCCCGAGGGCATGTCGATCCTGGTGGATCCGGCCATCGAGGCGGTGCCCGGCAAATTGGTGGTCGCCTGCCTACCCGGCAGCAGTGACGCGACCTTTCGCAAATTGATCGAAGAGAGCGGGCAGCGTTACCTGGTTCCACTCAATCCGACTTACCCGAAAAACCTGTACACCGAGCAATGCCGCATCATCGGTGTGGTGGTACAGGCCACCATCAGGTTCTGACTGGATCGGCCCGGGGAGCGGGCCGATGCCTATTCTTCGAACGCCACCAAGGCACTGCCCTCGTTGACCATTTCGCCTTCCTGGCAGTACAGCGCCTTGATCACGCCAGCCTGGGGCGCACGAATGCTGTGCTCCATTTTCATGGCTTCCAGCACCACCAGTTGAGCCCCGGCCTCCACAGTCTGGCCGACATTCACCAATACCCGCACGATACTGCCGTTCATGGGCGCCACCAGGCCGCCTTGATGGCTGTGGCTGGCTTCGGCGACGGCCAGCGGGTCGTACAGGTCGATCCGGTGCAGGTCACCTTCCCATTGCAGGTACAAGCTGTCGCCCTGGCGAATGGCCCGATGGTTGCGGCGCAGGCCGTGGTGCTCGACCGTCAGTTGCTCACCCTTGAGTTCCGCGCAACAGACGGTGCTGTCCAGCGTCAGTGCGCGATCCTGGCCTTCGCAGCTCAGGTGCAAGCTGGTTTCCCTGGGCAGCCCCAGACGCAACCCGGTGGTGCTGGCCCAGGGTGAGCCGGCATCATCGCCGCGTACACGTGGGGTCAGGCTCAAGGCGAACCCTTGGGCGGCGGCGAACCAGAACGCGTCATCCAATTCGCCGGGCTCTGGCAGTAATTGCGTCTGGTAACGTGGGATAAATCCGGTGTCCAGTTCCGCCGTTGCGAAGGCGGGGTGGGCGATGATCCGTCGCAGGAAGCCGATGTTGGTCTTCAGCCCGCCAATGGCAAATTCGTCGAGCATGCTCAACAGCCGCAAGCGCGCCTGCTCGCGGTCTTCACCCCAGGCGATCAGCTTGCCGAGCATCGGGTCGTAGAACGGCGAGATTTCATCGCCTTCTTCAACCCCGCTGTCGACTCGCCGCCCCGGCCCCTCGGCCGACTCGCGATACAACGCCAGCCGCCCGGTGGCGGGCAGGAAATCGTTGGCCGGGTCTTCGGCATACAACCGCACTTCGATGGCGTGGCCGTGCAGCGGTACTTGCGCCTGAGTGAGCGGCAATGGCTCGCCTTGGGCGACGCGAATCTGCCAGGCCACCAGGTCCAGCCCAGTGATCGCTTCGGTGACCGGGTGCTCGACCTGCAACCGGGTGTTCATCTCCATGAAGAAAAATTCGCCCCGGGCATCCAGCAGGAACTCCACCGTACCGGCCCCGACATAACCGATCGCCTGGGCCGCGCGCACGGCGGCTTCACCCATGGCCCGGCGCAGTTGCGGGGTCAGGCCGGGCGCGGGGGCTTCTTCCACGACTTTCTGGTGGCGGCGCTGGATCGAGCAATCGCGCTCGTTGAGGTACAGGCAGTTGCCGTGTTGGTCGGCAAATACCTGGATTTCCACATGGCGCGGCTTGAGCAGGTATTTTTCCACCAGCATCCGTGAATCGCCGAACGAGGACAGCGCTTCACGCTGGGCCGAGGCCAGGGCTTCGGCCAGTTGGCTGACGTCTTCGACGACTTTCATACCCTTGCCGCCACCGCCGGCGGTGGCCTTGAGCAATACGGGGTAGCCGATGCGCTCGGCGGCGTCGCGAAAGGTCTCCAGGTCCTGGGCTTCGCCGTGATAGCCGGGCACCAGCGGCACGCCGGCGGTCTCCATCAAGGCCTTGGCCGCCGATTTGCTGCCCATGGCGTCGATGGCCGAGGCCGGTGGGCCGAGGAAAATCAGCCCGGCGTTTTCAATCGCCCGGGCGACTCCGGCGTTCTCGGACAGAAAGCCATAACCGGGAGGGATGGCTTGGGCACCGCTGGCTTTCGCTGCAGCGATCAATTTGTCGATTTGCAGGTAACTGTCGGCAGCCTTGCTGCCGCCCAGGTCCACGCGAATGTCGGCTTCACGGCTGTGGCGGGCATCACGGTCGGTGGCGCTGTGGACGGCAACGGTGGCCAGGCCCATGGCCTTGGCGGTGCGCATCACGCGGCAGGCGATTTCGCCGCGATTGGCCACCAGCAACGTGGTGAGGGCAGGGGCGCTCATCGACGCGACTCCTTGTTATTCGATTCGGCTTGCCAGTTCGGCGCACGCTTTTGCAAAAAGGCCCGCAGGCCTTCCTGGCCCTCCGGGCTGACGCGGATGCGGGCGATGGCGTTTTCGGTATAGCGTCGCAGCGCCGGGGTCAGGGCGCCGTTGCCGACTTCACGCAGCAGTTCCTTGCTGGCGCGCATGGCCGCCGGGCTATTGAGCAACAGGTTGTCGATCCACTGTTCGACCTGCTGGTCCAGGGTCTCGGCAGGGTAACTGTCCGACAGCAAACCGATCTCTTTCGCACGTTGCCCGTCGAAGCGTTCTGCTGTCAGGGCATACCGACGCGCCGCCCGCTCGCCGATGGCTTGCACCACGAACGGGCTGATTACCGCCGGCGCCAGGCCAATGCGCACTTCCGACAGGCAAAACTGTGCTTCATTGGCGCCAATGGCCATGTCACAGGCACTGATAAGCCCCAGCGCGCCACCGAACGCCGCACCCTGGACGACGGCCAGCGTTGGGATCTTCAGCTTGGCCAGGTTGTACATGCGCTCAGCCAGTTCCCGGGCGTCGTCGAGATTGGTGTGGTAGTCGAGCTCGGCCGATTGCTGCATCCAGGCCAGGTCGGCGCCAGCGCTGAAATGCTTGCCGCGACCGCGGATCAGCAGGAAACGCAGGTTTGGATCGCTGCCGACGTGATCGAGGGCGAGGATCAGTTCGCGGATCATTTCCGCGTTGAACGCGTTGTTCTTCGACTCGCGACTGAGCCACAGGGTGGCGACGCCCCGTGGGTCGGTGTGCAGTTCGAGGGTGTTGAAGTTTTCCATGGTCATTCCCCGTTTACATCCGGAACACGCCGAAGCGGCTCGGTTCGATAGGCGCGTTCAGTGACGCGGACAAGGCCAGGCCCAGTACATCGCGGGTCTGGGCCGGGTCGATGACGCCGTCGTCCCACAGCCGTGCGCTGGAGTAATAGGGGTGACCCTGTTCTTCGTACTGATCGAGGATCGGTTGCTTGATCTCCGCTTCCTGCTCGGCGCTGAAGGGCTGGCCACTGCGTTCGGCTTGTTCACGCTTGACTTGCACCAGCACGCCGGCCGCCTGCTCGGCCCCCATCACGCCAATTCGCGCGTTCGGCCACATCCACAGGAACCGTGGATCATAGGCGCGGCCGCACATGCCGTAGTTGCCCGCGCCGAAACTGCCGCCGATGATCACGGTGAATTTCGGCACCTTGGCGCAGGCCACCGCGGTCACCAGTTTTGCGCCGTGCTTGGCGATGCCACCGGCTTCGTATTTCTGCCCGACCATGAAACCGGTGATGTTCTGCAAGAACAGCAGCGGGATCCCGCGCTGACAGGCCAGTTCGATGAAGTGCGCGCCTTTCTGCGCGGCCTCGGCGAAGAGGATGCCATTGTTGGCCAGGATTGCGATCGGGTAGCCGTGCAAATGAGCGAAACCGCACACCAGGGTCGTGCCGAACAGCGCCTTGAACTCATCGAACACCGAACCGTCCACCAGGCGCGCGATCACTTCCCGCACATCGAACGGCTGCTTGGCATCGGCCGACACCACGCCGTACAGCTCATCGCTGCAATACAGCGGGGCGATGGGCTGGCGACGCTGCAACTCACCGAGTTTGCGCCAATAGAGGTTGGCCACGCTGCGCCGGGCCAGGGCCAGGGCATGTTCGTCGCTGTCGGCATAGTGATCCGCCACGCCGGAAATCTTGCAGTGCACATCGGCGCCGCCCAAGTCTTCGGCGCTGACCACTTCACCGGTGGCGGCTTTTACCAGTCGCGGGCCGGCAAGAAAAATCGTCGCTTGCTGGCGGACCATGATCGCCTCGGCCGCCATGGCCGGCACATAAGCGCCGCCAGCGGTGCAGGAACCCATGACCACGGCAATCTGCGGAATACCCAGGGCGCTCATGTTGGCCTGGTTGAAGAAGATCCGGCCGAAGTGCTCGCGGTCCGGGAACACTTCATCCTGGCGCGGCAGGTTGGCGCCGCCTGAATCCACCAGGTAAATGCACGGCAGGCGATTCTGCTGGGCGATGGTCTGGGCGCGCAGGTGTTTTTTCACCGTCAACGGATAGTAGGAGCCACCTTTGACCGTCGCGTCATTGGCGACAATCATGCATTCGACGCCTTCCACTCGGCCAATGCCGGCAATCACGCCGGCCGCCGGCACGTCTTCGCCATAGACTTCATGGGCCGCCAATGGACTGATCTCCAGGAACGGCGAGCCCGGATCCAGCAATCGGTTGATGCGCTCACGGGGCAGCAATTTGCCTCGCGAAGTATGCCGTTCCTGAGCCTTGGGTCCGCCGCCCTGGCGAATGTGCGCGAGCAGGGTGCGCAGGGCTTCGACGTGTCCGAGCATCGCATCGCGGTTGGCGATGAACTCCGGCGAACGTGGGTTGAGCTGAGTGTGCAGCGTGGCCATGGTCAGCTCCGTTAGCGGGTTTCGTTAAACAGTTCGCGGCCGATCAACATCCGACGAATCTCACTGGTGCCAGCGCCAATTTCATACAGCTTGGCGTCCCGCAGCAGACGACCGGCGGGGAATTCATTGATGTAGCCATTGCCCCCCAGGATCTGGATCGCGTCGAGGGCCATTTGCGTGGCGCGCTCGGCGCTGTAGAGGATCACCCCGGCGGCGTCCTTGCGGGTGGTTTCGCCGCGCTCGCAAGCCTGGGCCACCGCATACAGGTAGGCGCGGCTGGCGTTGAGCTGGGTGTACATGTCGGCGACCTTGCCTTGGATCAGCTGGAATTCGCCGATGCTTTGGCCGAACTGTTTGCGGTCGTGGATGTAGGGCACGATCAGGTCCATGCAGGCTTGCATGATCCCGGTCGGGCCGCCGGACAGCACCACGCGCTCGTAGTCGAGGCCGCTCATCAGGACTTTCACGCCACCGTTGAGGGCGCCGAGGATGTTTTCTTCCGGCACTTCGACGTCATCGAAAAACAGCTCGCACGTGTTGGAGCCGCGCATGCCGAGCTTGTCGAACTTGTTGCTGCGGCTGAAGCCTTTCCAGTCGCGCTCGACGATGAAAGCAGTGATGCCGTGGGCGCCTTTTTCCAGGTCGGTCTTGGCGTAGATCACGTAGGTGTTGGCATCGGGACCATTGGTGATCCAGGTCTTGCTGCCGTTGAGGACGTATTTGTCACCGCGCTTGTCGGCCCGCAGTTTCATGGAGACCACGTCGGAGCCGGCGTTCGGTTCGCTCATCGCCAGGGCGCCGATGTGTTCGCCGCTGATCAGCTTGGGCAGGTACTTGGTTTTCTGTTCGTGAGTGCCGTTGCGGTTGATCTGGTTCACGCAGAGGTTGGAATGGGCGCCATAGGAGAGGGCGACCGAGGCCGAGCCGCGGCTGATTTCTTCCATCGCCACCACGTGGGCCAGGTAGCCCAGGCCGGCGCCGCCATATTCTTCCGGTACGGTGATGCCCAGCAGGCCCATGTCACCGAATTTGCGCCACATGTCAGCGGGAAACAGATTGTCGATATCGATCTGCGCTGCGCGAGGCGCCAGTTCGGCCTTGACGAAGGCCTGCACCTGGTCGCGCAACATGTCGATGGTTTCGCCGAGGGCAAAATTCAGGGATGGGTAGCTCATGGGACACCTTTGGCTTTTTTATCGGGTGCGGAGAGCGGAAAATGCTCTACCTTTACGTTAACGTAAGCCTGCGACGAGAGGCTGTCAATCGCCCTTTACGTTAACGTCAACTTAAGCCAGAGTACGGGGGTTTTGGATCAGCTTTTGTGGCGAGGGAGCTTGCTCCCGCTCGAGCGCGTGTAGGAGCTGCCGAAGGCTGCGATCTTTTGATCTTTCGCTTGGGATTCAAGTGTCTTTGGAAAAGATCGCAGCCTCGTTGCACTCGACAGCTCCTACACAGCTCCTACCAGCCACAACGGCATTTGTGCATGAGGTTCCACCACTACACCCACTAATAAAGACAAGAGGGGGCGTCATGGATCAACCCGGTTCGCATTCGCAGCTCAGCTACACCCGCGGCTCGCAGGACAAGGCCTTGCTGGCACAAACCATTGGCGAGGTTTTCGACCAGACCGTGGCCCGTTATCCAGAGGGCGAGGCGTTGGTGGTTCGTCATCAATCGTTGCGTTACACCTGGCGGCAACTGGCTGAGGCCGTCGATCTGCACGCCCGGGCCTTGTTGGCGCTGGGCTTGAAAACCGGCGACCGTCTCGGCGTGTGGGCGCCCAATTGCGCCCAGTGGTGCATCAGCCAGTTTGCCAGTGCGAAGATCGGCGTCATTCTGGTCAATATCAATCCGGCCTATCGAGTCTCCGAACTCGAATACGTGCTCAAACAGTCCGGGTGCCAATGGCTGGTGTGTGCCGGGGCGTTCAAGACCTCGGATTACCACGCCATGTTGCAAGCGCTGGCACCGGAGCTGGCGGAACAATCCATCGGCCAGTTGCAGAGCGAACGCCTGCCGGATTTACGCGGTGTAGTCAGCCTCGATCCCCAACCCCCGTCAGGCTTTCTGCCTTGGTCACAACTGGCCGCCCTGGGGGCGGCGGTGACGCCAGGACAACTGGCCGAGCGCCAATCCAGCCTGCACTTCGATCAGTCAGTGAATATCCAATACACCTCCGGCACCACCGGCTTTCCCAAGGGCGCGACCCTCAGCCACCACAACATTCTCAACAACGGTTACATGGTCGGCGAAAGCCTGGGCCTGACGGCTGGCGACCGGCTGGTGATCCCGGTGCCGCTCTACCATTGCTTCGGCATGGTCATGGGCAACCTGGGCTGCATGACCCATGGCAGCACCATGATCTACCCCAACGATGCCTTCGACCCATTGCTGACGCTAAAGGCCGTGGCCGAGGAGAAAGCCACCGCGCTGTATGGCGTGCCGACCATGTTCATCGCCCTGCTGGACCAGCCGCAGCGGGGCGACTTCGACCTGTCCAGCCTACGCACGGGCATCATGGCTGGGGCTACATGTCCGATCGAAGTGATGCGGCGGGTCATCAACGAGATGCACATGGCTGAGGTGCAGATTGCCTACGGCATGACGGAAACCAGTCCGGTGTCGTTGCAGACCGGTCCTTCAGACGAACTGGAGCTGCGGGTGACCACCGTCGGCCGCACCCAGCCACACCTGGAAAGCAAGATTATCGATGAGGCAGGCCAGGTCGTCCCGCATGGCGCGGTCGGCGAATTGTGTACCCGTGGCTACAGTGTGATGCTCGGCTACTGGAACAACCCCAAGGGCACCGCCGATGCCATCGACGCCCAGGGCTGGATGCACACCGGCGACCTGGCGACCATGGACGAGCAGGGTTACGTCTGCATCGTCGGGCGCAACAAGGACATGATCATTCGTGGCGGGGAGAATATTTACCCGCGCGAGCTGGAGGAGTTCTTCTTCACCCATCCGGCGGTGGCGGATGTGCAAGTGATCGGCATTCCGTGTTCGCGCTATGGCGAAGAAATCGTGGCGTGGATCAAGTTCCACCCCGGCCACAGCGCCTCCGAGCAAGCGCTGCAAGCCTGGTGCAAGGAACGCATCGCCCATTTCAAGACGCCGCGTCATTTCAAATTTGTTGAAGAGTTCCCGATGACGGTCACCGGCAAGATCCAGAAATTCCGCATGCGTGAAATCAGCATCGAAGAACTGCGTGATAGAGAAGGCTGAGTAAAATCCCCTGTGGGAGCGAGCTTGCTCGCGAAAGCGGTGTGTCAGTCGACATTGATATTGACTGTCCGGGCCCCTTCGCGAGCAAGCTCGCTTGTATGTTTAGACTTGAAGGGGTGGGCGGGACTAAAAGCTCGATTCCGACTCTAGCCAGT
>NZ_JABAEE010000081.1:0-27289 GCF_023701885.1 Pseudomonas sp. CG7
CTTGCTGGATCATTCCAGGCGGAGGCCCGGGAGGTGGCGGTTGGTCTTAATCGAAAAACCAGGCAAAGGCCAGCAGATGAGCCAGGACTCTCGCCAGCAGCAACACGCCGAACAGGCGACCGAACAAGGAGTCCAGGCGCAATCGCATCAACCGATGTCCCGGGCGTCGAATAAATAACCCTCACCGCGCACCGTCTTGATCAGTTGCGGGGCCTTGGGGTCGTCGCCCAGCTTTTGGCGCAGGCGTGACACGAGCAAGTCGATGCTGCGGGCGAACGCTTCGATGGAGCGACCACGCGCCGCGTCCAGCAGATGTTCGCGGCTGAGCACCCGGCGCGGTCGTTCGATGAAGACCCACAACAGGCGGAACTCGGCATTGGACAGTGGCACCACCAACCCGTCGCCCGAGATCAGTTGGCGCAATACGCTGTTGAGCCGCCAGTTGTCGAAACGGATATTGGCCCGCTGCTCGGTGCGGTCGTCGCGCACCCTGCGCAGGATGGTCTGGATACGTGCCACCAGTTCCCTGGGTTCGAACGGCTTGGCCATGTAGTCATCGGCGCCCAGTTCCAGGCCGATGATGCGGTCGGTGGGCTCGCAACGGGCGGTGAGCATCAGGATCGGGATGTCCGATTCGGCGCGCAACCAGCGGCACAACTGCAAGCCGTCCTCACCCGGGAGCATCAGGTCGAGCACGACCACGTCGAAGTGCTCAGCCTTCATCGCCTGGCGCATGGCCGCGCCATCGGTCACGCCGCTGGCCCGAATGCTGAAGCGGGCCAGGTAATCGATCAGCAGTTCGCGGATCGGCACGTCATCATCGACGATCAGCGCGCGAGTGCTCCAGCGCTTGTCATCTTGAGTGTCAGAATTTGCAACAGGGTGGGTCTGCATAGATGCATCATCTGCCAGGTTGGCTGCCAACCGCAAAGAAGGCGGCGAGGTTGAGGCTTCAGCATAGGCGTCGTGCCGCGAGGCGTGAAGCGGTGAAAAGGGCGGGTTGTGGCGGCGGACGGTAGCGTGTCGACGTGTTGTATGCATGTCATGAATGTATCGGCTTCGACACAAAGGCCGGTATCGTCCATGCTGCGGCGAGGGACGATGAGATTTACCGATCATCGGGTCCCGCACGGGCGCTCCTTCCGCTACAATGCGCGCCGATTTCGACTTGCCTGAGAGCCCGCTCATGTCCGCCTGCCAGACGCCCATCATCGTCGCCCTGGATTTCCCCACCCGTGACGCCGCCCTGAAGCTGGCCGACCAGTTGGACCCCACGCTTTGCCGGGTCAAAGTCGGCAAGGAACTGTTCACCTGTTGCGCTGCGGAAATTGTCGGGACCCTGCGTGACAAGGGTTTCGAAGTGTTCCTGGACCTGAAATTCCACGATATCCCCAACACCACCGCCATGGCCGTCAAGGCGGCTGCGGAGATGGGCGTGTGGATGGTCAACGTGCATTGCTCCGGTGGCCTGCGCATGATGGCGGCCTGCCGTGAAGTGCTGGATCAGCGCAGCGGCCCGAAACCGTTGCTGATCGGCGTGACCGTGTTGACCAGCATGGAGCGCGAGGACCTGGCCGGGATCGGCCTGGACATCGAGCCCCAGGAGCAGGTGCTGCGCTTGGCGGCGTTGGCGCAGAAGGCCGGCCTGGACGGTCTGGTCTGTTCAGCCCTGGAGGCCGGCGCTTTGAAAGCAGCCCATCCGGCGCTGCAACTGGTGACCCCGGGGATTCGTCCGGCGGGCAGCGCCCAGGACGACCAACGTCGCATCCTGACCCCGCGCCAGGCGCTGGATGCCGGCTCCGACTACCTGGTGAGCGGTCGCCCGATCAGCCAGGCCGCCGATCCGGCCAAGGCCTTGGCGGCGGTCGTGGCCGAACTGGCCTGAGCAAACACTGAGGATCCCTACTGTGGGAGCGAGCTTGCTCGCGATAGCGGTAGGTCAGTCAATATCAATGTTGACTGACAGGGCCCCATCGCGGGCAAGCTCGCTCTCACAGTTGTTTTGTGTCAGGCCTTAACCTGCATCCACAGCTGATGCGTATCAGACCTTGAGGACGAGCTTCCCGAAGTTCTCCCCGCTGAACAACTTGGTCAGCGTCTCGGGAAACGTCTCCAGTCCTTCGACGATATCTTCCTTGCTCTTGAGCTGACCCTTGGCCATCCAGCCGGCCATTTCCTGCCCGGCGGCAGCGAACTGCGAGGCGTAGTCCATGACCACGAAGCCTTCCATGCGTGCCCGGTTGACCAGCAGTGACAGGTAATTGGCGGGGCCTTTCACCGCTTCCTTGTTGTTGTACTGGCTGATGGCGCCGCAGATCACCACGCGGGCCTTGAGGTTCAGGCGGCTGAGTACGGCATCGAGGATGTCGCCCCCGACATTGTCGAAATACACGTCCACGCCTTTGGGGCACTCGCGCTTGAGGCCGGCATGGACGTCTTCGTTCTTGTAGTCGATGGCGCCGTCGAAGCCCAGTTCATCCACCAGGAATTTGCATTTGTCGGCGCCGCCGGCAATGCCCACCACGCGACAGCCCTTGAGCTTGGCAATCTGCCCGGCGATGCTGCCCACCGCACCGGCGGCCCCCGACAGTACCACGGTCTCGCCGGCCTTGGGCGCGCCGACGTCCAGCAGGGCGAAGTAGGCGGTCATGCCGGTCATGCCCAGGGCGGACAGGTAGCGGGGCAGCGGTGCCAGTTTCGGATCGACTTTGTAGAAACCTCTTGGCTCGCCGAGGAAGTAATCCTGCACACCCAAGGCCCCGTTGACGTAGTCCCCGACCGCGAACCCCGGGTTGTTCGAGGCGATCACCTGGCCGACGCCCAATGCCCGCATCACTTCACCGATGCCGACCGGCGGGATGTAGGATTTGCCCTCGTTCATCCACCCGCGCATGGCCGGGTCCAGGGACAGGTATTCATTCTTCACCAGGATCTGGCCGGCTGCCGGTTCGCCCACCGGGACTTGCTGATAGGTGAACGTCTCGCGGGTCGCGGCGCCTACCGGGCGTTTGGCGAGCAGGAACTGGCGATTGGTCTGGGCGGTCATGGTTGGCACTCAAGATGAATGAAGTCTTGTTGATAGACCTTCGAAGCATTTGCCGCAAGCTTTGCCGATACAGCGAATGCAGTTCGATCCAACACAGTGATAGTTCGCCCAGGGGCCTTATCACTGGCACCCATGAATGCTCAACCGGCAGTTGGATAGTGCTGCCGTGCTCTCGGGACCTGTGGCTAGACTGGCGTCATCTCCCGCATTCTTCGAGGAACTGACAATGAGCATGACGTTTTCCGGACAGGTTGCCGTGGTCACGGGCGCCGCCGCTGGCATTGGCCGCGCTACCGCTCAGGCATTTGCGGCAGAGGGCCTGAAAGTCGTGGTGGCCGACCTGGACGCGGCGGGCGGCGAGGGTACGGTGCAGGCGATTCGTGATGCGGGCGGCGACGCAGTGTTCGTGCGCTGCAATGTCACGCTGGAAAGCGATGTGCAGCAACTGATGGACGAGGTGATCAAGACCTACGGTCGCCTTGACTACGCCTTCAACAACGCCGGGATCGAGATCGAGAAGGGCAAGCTGGCCGACGGCACCCTCGATGAGTTCGACGCGATCATGGGGGTCAATGTAAAAGGCGTCTGGTTGTGCATGAAGTACCAGTTGCCTTTGCTGCTGGCCCAGGGCGGCGGCGCTATCGTCAATACGGCCTCGGTGGCCGGCCTGGGCGCAGCGCCGAAAATGAGCATCTATGCCGCCTCCAAGCACGCCGTGATCGGCTTGACCAAATCGGCCGCCATCGAATACGCCAAGAAGAAGATCCGCGTGAACGCGGTCTGTCCGGCGGTGATCGACACCGACATGTTCCGTCGGGCCTACGAGGCAGACCCGAAAAAAGGCGAGTTCGCCAATGCCATGCACCCGGTGGGGCGTATCGGCAAGGTCGAGGAAATCGCCAGCGCCGTGCTGTACCTGTGCAGCGACGGCGCGGCGTTCACCACCGGCCATTCCCTGGCGGTGGACGGTGGGGTCACGGCGTTCTGAGGACGCTTCCCTTGGCGTGTAGGACGAAGCCCGCACTGGTTGCGGGCTTTTTCTTTGGGGGGTGGACACGGTCTATCAATGTGTTTCAAAGGGTGAGAATCAGCGGTTTTGGCGGCTTTGTCGTACATCGCTGGGGGATGGCCTGTGCTTAACTGTTTCCGGAAATAAAACAAACGCTTAGGAGCTTGGTTACTCATGGAGTTGAGAATCGACCGACAGGCCTTGGTGCCTGTCGTGCAGCAAATCGTCGACGCGCTGACTGGATGGATCCGACAGGATGCGGTGCAACCAGGGACTCGCCTGCCGTCCGTCCGCCAACTGGCGCGGCAGAACCTGCTCAGCCAGTCCAGCGTCAATGAAGCGTGTGAGCGCCTGGTTGCCCAAGGCCTGCTGGCGTCCCGGCATGGTTCCAGCTTTTTTGTCGCACCATCCCCGGCGCCCGGGGTCGTGTCCACCGACCCGAGTCGCCAGCAGGACACGTTCGCTGAAGGCGGTGAAATCCCGCAATGGGCGTTGCCGCTGGGGTGTGGCGGGTTGCCCGAGAGCTGGCGTGAAAGCGATGACCTGGGCTATGCGATCCGTCAGGTCACCCGCACCGATATGGCGGGGTTGTTCAACTACAGCACGCCGTTGGGGCTGCCCGCCTTGCGCGAGCAACTGTCCAGGCGCCTGAAGCAATTCAATATCGAGGCTGATAAAGACTCGATCCTGACCACCGCTGGGGCGACCCAGGGGCTGGACCTGATCGTGCGGACACTGTTGCAGCCAGGCGCTTGCGTGATAGTGGAGAGCCCAGGCTATTCAAACCTGTTCGACCTGCTCCGGTTGCACAAGATCGAGATGCTCGAACTGCCCAGGACCCCGCGCGGCCCGGACGTCGATGTGCTGCAAGACTTGTTGGCGAAACACCGGCCCAGTGCGCTGTTCGTCAACAGCGCCTGCCACAATCCGACCGGCACCAGCCTGGCCCCGGCCGTGGCCCAACGGTTGCTGCAATTGACGAAGCAACACGCCGTGCTGGTGATCGAAGACGATGCCTATGGCGACTTCCAGAGCTCGGCGCGGACCCGGCTGGCGGCGCTGGATGCCGACGTGGTCTACGTGGGCAGTTTCTCGAAGACCCTGAGCAGTTCGTTACGCGTCGGTTTTGTGGTGGCCGGGCCGTCCACCATTGCGCGTCTGAGCGAGGTCAAGGGCATTACAAGCATGGGCGTGTCGCGGTTCTGTGAGTCGGTGCTTGCCACTCTCCTGGCCAACGGGGCCTATCGCAAGCTGGTCCAGCGCCAGCGGCAACGCCTGGGCGTCGATACGGCGGCGCTGTTGCAGGTATTGGAGGACGCCGACTGGGAGGTGTTTGGCAAACCCACCGGAGGGCTTTTCATCTGGGCGAAACCGCCAATCAACGACTACGCTGGATTACAGCGTCTGGCCAGGCGCTTCGGTGTGCTGTTGTCTTCGTCTACGGCCTTCAGTCCTTCGGGCGCTGACAGCGACTGGCTACGGATCAACGTGGCCTATGCCCGTGATCCCCGGGCGCTGGTTTTTTTTCGGGCCGCAACGCTGGATCGACCTCAAGTGTCCTGAAAACGACGAAGCTGTAGCTTTTTGCCATTATTCCGACGCCAGCATCTTGTGTTGCAGGGCGTCTCGTTGCGAATCTGCAATCAACACACACTGGCAGAGGACTGGGCGCAATGATTTCGGCCGTGCAAGGACGTTTTGCCAACCTGGGTATGGCAAAAAAACTGGGTATCGGATTTGTCCTGGTGCTGCTGTTGACCGCTGTGGTCGCGGCCATCGGCGTCTGGTCCCTGCAGACCATCAGCCATCGTTTCGGTGGCCTGAAACAGATGTCGTCCCTCAACAGCGGGTTGCTCAAGGTCCGGCTGCTGGAGCAGGAGTACGCCTCGCGTTCCGACCCCAAGACGGCCGATGCCCTGCGCCAAGGGGTCGACGGGCTTGTGGCCCTGGCGAACGAGCTCAAGGCACAGTCGGCAGCCAATGTGCCGGTGATGAATGATGTCGAGCAGGCGCTGGGCGCGTACCGCAAGGCGTTCGATGAGTTTGTCGGGTTGAGCCAGAGCAAGGACCTGGCACTGGAAATGGCCAGTTGGTCGGTGTCCAGCGTGGCCAACAACCTTGATGTGTTGCAGGCCGGGCTGGCGGATGACGGTACCTATACCTTGAAAGACTCCGAAGGCAAGGAGGGTGCCGAATTCATCGAGCAGGCCAACCAGATCAGCGAAGTGTCGCGGTTGATGTTGCAGGCCATGAATGAAGCGCGGGTCCGCCTGGACCAGAGCCGCAAAGGCAATGTCGAGGGCGCCGGAGAAGGCAGCATTGAACAGGCCGAGCAGGCGATGAAACAGGCCGAAGCGCTCAAGACCACGGTCAAGGACCCGGGTTACCAGACCGTGCTGAACGAAGTGGCCGGCCACATCGCCGGTTTCAACCAGCAACTGGCCGAGTACACCGGACTGCTGGCGAAGGAAAAAATCGTCTACCAGCAACTGCACGAGCGGGCCGACCAAGTGGTGGCGCGGGTCGACCAGGCCTTCAGTGCCGAAGACCAGGCCATGCAGGCAGAATTGAAGAAGAACTCGCTGCTGATCGTCGGTTCGTCGGCCTTGGCGTTGCTGGTGGGGTTGATCGCGGCGTGGGTTATCACGCGGCTGATCGTGACGCCGCTGCGCAGCGTCATTCGCGTTGCCCAGCGGATCGCGGCGGGTGACTTGAGCGCCACGGTCGAAGTGACGCGCCGGGACGAGATTGGCCAGTTGATGCTGGCCATGCAACAGATGGGCGCAGGGTTGAGCAGTATCGTCAGCGGCTTGCAGGCCGGGATCGAGCAATTGGCCAATTCGGCGCAGTCGCTGTCGGCGGTGACCGAGCAGACCAACCTGGAAGTCAGCAGCCAGAAAGAGGAAACCGAGCAGGTCGCCACGGCCATGAACCAGATGACCGCCACCGTGCACGATGTGGCGCGCAATGCCGAAGAAGCGGCACAAGCGGCCCAGACGGCCGACGACAAGGTCGAAAGCGGCCAGCAGGTGGTGCGCCAGAGCATGGTGCGCATCGAACAACTGGCCGATTCGGCGACGTCGGCCAGTTCCAGCATCGAAAGCCTCAGCGCCGAGATCCAGAACATCGGCACGGTGCTGGAAGTCATCAAGAGCGTGGCCGAGCAAACCAACCTGCTGGCGCTCAATGCCGCTATCGAGGCGGCCCGCGCCGGGGAACAGGGCAGGGGCTTCGCAGTCGTTGCCGATGAAGTGCGGGCCCTGGCCAGGCGCACGCAACAGTCCACCGAGGAGATCGAACGGCTGGTGAGCGCCTTGCGTTCAGCGGCCCAGGCCTCCGTTCAGCAGATCCAGAGCAGCGGCGAGCTGGTGAAGATGGCGGTCAGCGACGCACTGCAGACCGAGAGCGCCTTGGGCAGCATTGCGGCGGCGGTGTCGTTGATCCAGCAGATGAACCAACAGATCGCCGCGGCGGCCGAGCAACAGAGCTCGGTGGCCGAAGAGATCAATCGCAGCGTGACCAGTATTCGCGCCAGCGCCGATCAATCTTCCCTGGCGATGCGCGGCAATGCCGCATCCAGCATCGAGCTGGCACAGTTGGGGGTTGAGTTGAAAGGAATGGTGGGGCATTTCAGGTTGTAAGCCGGTGGCGGCTCGACACCTATACCTGTGGCGAGGGAGCTTGCTCCCGTTTGGGTGCGAAGCACCCACCGCTCAAGGACCGTTGCGCCCGAAGTGTTGGGCCGGCCCAGCGGGAGCAAGCTCCCTCGCCACAAGGGAACTCGCTTCGGCCCTTAATCTCAGTCGTAGACCTTCTTCTTTTTCCACTCGTCGTTTATTTCGTCGTCCTTCAAGCCCTCAGTCAACTGGTTGACCTCGCCCTCGACCGGCTGGGTGCTGGCCAGGACCTGGGCATTGGCGCGGGCCAGGAGGTTTTCCAGGTAGGCCAGTTGCTCGGCGTAGACCTGGGGTTCCTGTTGCTTGCGCAAGTACTGCACGCCGCGCTCGAAGGCCAGGCGGGCCTGCCCGGGTTGTTCCTGCTGCAACGCCTGTTGGCCGAGATTGTTGAAGAACTCGATGTGCAGTAGCACCAGGATATGCCGCACTTCACGGATCCAGCGCTTGGCTTCGTTGGGCGGCAGGAAACCGTCCTGGGCGGCGCGGGTGATCTGGCCGTGCAAAGCCTCGAGCAGAAAACGTACGTCCTTGGCCTTGGCTTCGGTCTGGATCGGTGCCGGCGGATTGTGCACCGGGATCGATTCACCTTGGGCGGCCAGTGCGCTCAATTCGTCCAGGCGTGCCTTGACCGTGGAATTGGTTTTCTCCAGGTTCAGCAAGCGCTGGCAGACGTTCATCTCGAGGCGGGTCATCAACAACTTCAGGGCAGGGGTCATCAACTGCCCGGGAAAGGTTTCGGTGAGCTCGCCACAGCGACGCATGCGGTCGTTGAGTTCTACCTTGGTGCGGGCCTTTTCCAGCTTGTTGTTTTCCACCACGTGGTTCATGTAGCCAATGGCGATCAACAGGGCGATCCCGGCTACGACGAGCAGGGTGATCATGAGTGGTGTCACCGGTAAGACCTCTTTATTAGGGTACGCATGTCATGAGTGTAGTGGCTTGGCTTTTAAGCGCATAGGCCCGAGCGACGCGATTAGACGGGCGTCGTGCTGTTTATAGGAAGCATAACCGGGTAGGAGCACATTGCCATCATTTGCCGGGCGCGACTATAGCGTCTCGGCGGGCGACAGAATATAGGCGTCAGAGACCGGACGAGGGAAATCCGTGGATCGCCCCCTCAAACCGGGCGAAGTCATTGATTTAAATAAATTTATATCTGGGGGTTGACGACCCTTCAATCCATCCATAGAATGCGCGCCACTTACAGCGTAAAGCACTCAGCCAAACGCTCTAAGCAGTGAATGTTGTACGTGTGTCCCCTTCGTCTAGTGGCCTAGGACACCGCCCTTTCACGGCGGTAACAGGGGTTCGAGTCCCCTAGGGGACGCCAATGCGGGAATAGCTCAGTTGGTAGAGCACGACCTTGCCAAGGTCGGGGTCGCGAGTTCGAGTCTCGTTTCCCGCTCCAATTTAAACAGCGTTGCTTTCGGGCAGGGCTGAGTGAAGCCAGAGCCGACATCTTCGGATGCGGATTTGGGCACTGAAATACACACCATGTGTTTCAGTTAGTGTGTCCCCTTCGTCTAGTGGCCTAGGACACCGCCCTTTCACGGCGGTAACAGGGGTTCGAGTCCCCTAGGGGACGCCATTTGCGGGAATAGCTCAGTTGGTAGAGCACGACCTTGCCAAGGTCGGGGTCGCGAGTTCGAGTCTCGTTTCCCGCTCCAAATTCAAAAAAACGCTGCTCATATGAGCGGCGTTTTTTTATGCCCATGAAAAGGCCGTCCAGCGCTCTTGTGCCTACAACGAGCGATTTTCGGTGTCTGAGGAGACTGGCGGCGCTTTACCTTAAAAATGAAGGTGAAGCGAAATTACTTCATGCAAAACTTAAGGGAAAACCTTTAGGAAGATTAATAGTTCATTCCTAAAAAAAAGCACTTCTCCTAACCTTCCAGTACCCATTCTGGAGGTGCGCTTATGCTGGTTTTTATTAAATCGATGGTCATTGGGCTGTGTATTGCAGCCCCGGTGGGACCCATTGGGCTGTTGTGCATACAAAGAAGCCTGATGCAGGGATGGAGGGCAGGTTTCGCGACGGGATTGGGGGCGGCCACCGCCGATTCGATCTATGGATTCATCGGGGCCCTGGGGGTCACGGCCATCATCGCGACGCTCATCAGCTTTAAACCTTGGTTGTGCATCTTCGGCGGGCTATTCCTCGCCTATATCGGCTATCAGACAATACGGTCGAAAGTCGGCGCGACCGCGATGGCGGGTGAGCGGGCCGATATGTTCAAAGCCTACTCGACCACGCTGTTCCTGACCCTGTCGAACCCCATGACCATCTTGTCGTTTATCGCGATATTTGCCGCGTTGAGCGATGGCATGGCCAGTGATCAAGGCGGCCAGCACGCCTTGTTGCCGATGGTGACCGGTATATTCCTGGGCTCGGCGGCCTGGTGGCTGGGGTTAAGCGGGTTCTCCTCCATTTTCAAGGCCCGGATTGCCGAATCCAAGCTAAGGCTGATCAACTATTTTTCAGGGGCGATCATCGCCGTTCTGGGGGCGTATCAGGTCGCCACGGGTGTCATGCTGGCGACGGCAACCTGATTGAAAATGATGCACAAAAAGAGGTCCTACTGCAGCCTGGACTCAACATACGCCCTGAATCGGCCTATTGCCTGGGTGACGTTTGAGGCGGTGGCATTGCTGAATGAAAGCCTGACTTGGTTAGCCGCCTCATTCGTCAGCGAAAATAAAGTGGTCGGAAAGACGATCACTTTGAACTGCTGGGCGCATTCGCGCATTTCAGCTTCGCCAAAGACGAAAGGCAGCTGCACATTGATGAAGAAGCCGCCTGTTGGGTGATTCCAACTGACCGATCCATGAACGCCAGACTTGAGCGGAAATTCACGTTCAAGGCATTCAAGCATGTGGTTCCTTTTGTTCGTATAGGACAACACCCTGGGCTGGTTCAGCCCCTTCAGCGAGTAGTCGTTCTCGATCAGCACGCCGGCGACGACCGCTTGGCACAGGGCTGGAGTGTTAACGGTGATCAGGCTTTTGGCCTTGCACAACCTCGTGTTGAACGACATGACGCCGGCACCCTGCGGAGCGACCACATAACCCATGCGCAAGCCCGGAAAAATCGATTTGGCAAAAGAACCGAGCAAGAACACCCGACTGCTGTCGATGGACTTCATGGATGCAATGGCAGCGCCTTCGTACCTGAAGTAGCGGTAGGCCGTGTCTTCAAGGATGAAAAAGTTCTTTTCCCTGGCCAAGGCAAGCATGGCTGTCCTGGCGTGATAGGAAAGGCTGTCGGCGGTCGGATTGCTGAAGTCTGGAACGGCATAAAGTGCTTTGATTTTTTCTCCTCTGGATTCAAGTGCTTCAACGATCTTGCGCAGGGCGATCGGGTCTAGAAAAGCCGCCATGGGAACCGGGACGATCTTTATGCCCAGCAGTTTTGCGATGCCGGTAATCCCGGAAAACACCGGGTCAGGCACCAACAACACCCCACCGCCTTCAAAGATGGACAGGAGCGTCAAGGTGCAGGCTTCCTGAAACCCCAGGCACACCACGATGCTTTCAGGATTGGAGACGGTTATCCCTTCATCCACCTGCAAATAGGTGGCGATCGTTTCATTGATGATCCCGGAGGATTTTCCATATTGGCAAAGCAGCGTCGCCAGCGATTGCTCGGTGCCGGCGACATGATGTTTGTAGTGGGCCAGGCCCTTGTCGATGAGCGCCGGGTCGCACTGCTGATCATCGGGTCGACCGGAAGCCAGTGAAATGGCCTGCGGGGTTTCTTGGGCGATGGAATTTAGAAGGTGGATAACGTTCAGGATGGGGTCGTCGAATATCGTGTTTTCGAATGCGCCGGACACTTTCTTTGCTCCATAAAAAAGCAACGAGCCATTGAAGGCTCGTTGTTCTTGATGACACCGCTACGCAGGATCTTTCTGATCGACCTTGCTTTCCATGGTTTCGAATGCCTGGAGCAGATCCTCCTTGAGATCGTCGAGATCCTCCAGGCCAAAGCACAATCGAACCAGGCCCTTCTCGATGCCCATGTCGGCTTTTTCCTGGTCCGTCATCGAGGCGTGGCTGCCACTGAAGGGCTGGGCGACCATTGACGTGACGCAGGCCATTCCAGTGCCCGTGCCAAACCATTTGAGCGCGCTGGTGAACGTTTTGTAAAAGGGCACCAGGTCCGGCCGAATATCGACAAACACAATGCCGCCATAGCCGGTCAACTGCTTGCCATCGATGCGTGGGTAATAGACATGCTCGATGAAAGGCAACTCACGCAGATAATTGACCATGCTTGCGGTCGTCTGGCTGTGTTTTTCCATGCGCAGGTTGAACGTCTGCATGCTCCTGCGCAGCAACCAGGCGCTATTGGGGGTCAGTATCGTGCCTGAATAAAAGCGGCCCTCAAGGAGGCGGTTATAGATCGTCTCATTGTTGACCAACACCAGGCCGCCCATGACATCACTGTGTCCAGAGAAGTATTTGGTTGCGCTGTACAGGGAAATGTCCGCGCCAAAATTCAACGGCTTCTGGAATATCGGCGTGGCCCAGGTATTGTCAACGACCACTAGGGCCTGCGGGTTGTTTTGCTTGACGGCCCTGCTGACCGCATGGATATCAATGTCTTTCAGGAACGGGTTGGTCGGTGTTTCGAATATCACCATGTCGACGTCCGCCGGCAAGGCCTTCAAACCCTCGGCCGTGGTGAGATCCAGAATCGTCAGGTGTGCGCCGATACGTGCCGCATAGCGCTGGAACAATTTATAAGAGCAGCCATAGATGTATTTGTTGATGACCAGTGAAGCCCCCGGTTTCAACAGTTCCAACACCATATAGATCGCGCTCATCCCGGTGCTGTAGGCCAAGGCATATTCGCTGCCCTCCAGGGACGCGACGACCTGTTCCAATTCAGTCACATTGGGGTTGGCTTTCCTTGAGTAGAAGAAGGCCGAGTCCGCATTGAACGCGCTGCACTGATAAATAGGCGTTACCGAAGGGTGAGCGTCCCGGTCATCCACCTTGATATGAAGTATTTCAGTCGACACTTTCATGCTTGGCTGACCAGTTTGATGACCTGTTCATACATGTTCTGCTTGCCCTCGTAACCAACGGTCGGGGTGATGTCATTTTGCGAGATGCCGATCTCTTCAATCGACTCAGTAGGGAAGTGAGCCCGGTCGAAGACTTCATGAAGGTTCGAGTTCACGCCGTTGGGGAGCCAGACCTCAGGACCGGTTTCATCGATGCGCGCCTTGGCAATGATGAATCGATAGCTTTCATGGGCCCGCAAGGTCAGCGATTTCCACTCGCTGTTATGCCCGTCCGTATAGTTGCGTCGCAGGTAGACAGTCTGTTCGAAGTCCTCGGTATTCAGCACTTGGGCGTGCAGCGACACAATGTCTCCGTGCCATTCGAACTTGCGCTTCTCATAAGCGCTCAGCGCGTTTTCGCACAGCTCGACAGGGGCGTACGCCTGGTGCTCGCCGAGTAATTTGAAGTGCGCATCATGCCCGCATTGGGAGCAGCACCCCTTGCTGTCCAGTCCGATGATGTCCGCGTTCAGGCCATACCGGGTGACGAGCAGGGCGTTACAGTGGTTGCAACTGGTATTGGTCCCTTCGACATCATTCACGTTACCCAGGTAGACGTGCTCGACGCCCATGCTCCGAGCGACGTCCCGAGCCTTCAGCAGCCTGTCCACAGGTGTACGGATGCTGTTGCTCATTTTGTAATCGGGGTGAAACCGGACGAAGTGCAGCGGTACGTTCGGACCCAGTTCATCCAATACCCACTGGCTGATTTTCCGGGCCGTTTCCTCGTCGTCGCTGATGTCGGTCACCATCAAGGTGCTGACTTCGACATATTTACCAGCGTCATAGACTTTCTTGCTACCCGCCAGGACGGGCTCTACCCAGCCCGTGGTGACCTTGCGGTAGTACTCCGGAGAGATGGATTTCAGCGAAATCGAGAAGATATCGATGACCGGCATCAACTCGTCGATGGCTTCTTCACTGATGAAAAACGCCGATTTATAAAGATTGATCAGGCCGGCTTCCTTGGCCAGCTTTGCTGTATCGAGGATGAATTCATGCCAGACAACCGGATCGTTATAGGTCCAGGAAATGACGCGTATACCGTGTTTGAGCGCGGTCTCCACCACCTGCTCGGGGGTGTAGTAGTAAACGTCTTTGTCGGTGACGTATTTGGCCTGTGATGTCTTCCAGTTGTGGCAGTAGCCGCAGTTGAGCATGCAGCCGATATTGCCCAGGGACAGGATCCGCTCACCGGGGGCAAAGTGGAAAACGGCTTCGGTTTCGATTGTTTCTTCGGTGCTGTGGACGCCCTTGCCATAGTTCAATGTAACGAGCCTGCCCCCGCGGTTTCCGCGCACCTTGCAAAACCCTACCTTGCCTTCCTGAATGACACAGTTGCGTGGGGAAAGATGACACTTCACGGCTCCCCCGGGGAGTATTTCTTCCAATTTTGCCGGGCTGCTTTCCAAGGTCCAGTTTTTATTTTTTGTAGTGTCCATCTTTCACTCCTCATCACGGAAGTTGCCATCAATAGCATCGGTTTAAAAAGTCGAGGCGAAGCCATCCTGCCGCCCTATAGGGCAGTCATGTTTCTTATTAGTAAGCGGATGAAGCGCTCATCAATCCATAGTTCTTAAGTGCAAAGCGCTTGGCATTAATGTTCATGAACGGTTGAATAAGCGGACCAATTACCAGCAGGAATGCAATCGTTCCTATACCGAACGGCCCGCCTAAAAGCCAACCGCTGGAAAAGATGCCGATTTCAATGATCATCTTGGCTTTGGTGAATGACCAGTTCCATTTGGATACCATGGTCAATACCACGAGATCCATGATTCTGATGCCAATACCGCTCATGATGATCAATGCAGATGAATAGGCACATAGCATCAGCCCCGAGGCCAATAACGCATACTCGTTCATCCTGACGATCAAGTACTCTCCGAGCCCCAGCCACGACCAGAGATCAATCAGCAGTCCGGTCAGCGTCGTGGTAATGAAGGGGCTTATCGGCGGGTATTTTTTGTTCCAGAGCATCCACCAGGTCAGGAAGAACAGCGACACGATAGCCGAACAAACACCCATGCCGAGCATAAGCATTTTATCGATCGAGATGATCAAGACGTCTAGAGGATCGGTACCCAGTTGACTGATGATGAAACACTTGGCACCCAGCGAAAAGAAGCTGACGCCCATCAGGTACATCAGTATCTGGTCTTTCTTGAAGTGGCGGAGATTTAGGACTTGCGTGCCAATGTGCTGAATCAACGGGTGGGGCTTTTCTCCACACTTTTTCTTTTCATCTTCCATGCGAACACCATCCCTGGAGAGAATATTTTATTATGAGTGCGTCACGCTAAAGAGCAGGGCTATTGATTACCCGGATTCTTTTTCAGGTTTTTCAGGCTGGGAATAGACTAGCGCGCTGCTTTATTTTGGTGCATGCTTTTTTTAATGAAAAATGCGGGGTTTTCATTAAAATTTATACTTTGAACCGGGGAAAACGCACATGGATCGTATAGACGTCAAAATCCTGGGTAAGGTACAGGACTGTGGTCGCATTTCCATCACAGAGCTTTCCAAGCATGCTGGGCTTTCTATTCCTGCCACCAATGACAGGTTGCGCAAACTTGAAGACTCCGGGGTCATCAAGGGCTATTGCGCCCAGTTGGATCCTACCAAACTGGGCTACGGCATATCGGCCGTCGTCGGCATCACCACCCTCAAGCCGGCAAAAGCCAAATTGATCGCGACGCTCACCGACATACCCGAGGTCGTCGAGTGCCTGCACATCACGGGGAATGACTCCTATCTGATCCGGATCTACGCCAGGTCCATGGCTGAGATCGAGGACAGCATCGCGAAAATCAACGCGTACGGAGAGACGCGGACCAGCATCGTGCTGTCCATTCCAATCGAGAGAAGAAAGCTCGCCCCGTGAGCCTGAATATCAACCCTCAAGGCTGTGCACCAGGTTTTCAATCGCTTCCAGGGCCGCCTCATCCGGAGGCTCCGGTGCAGGACTCGCGCTGCGCATCTGGTACGCGAGACGGTACTCGCTGGGCGTGCAACTGGCGTATTGCTTGAAGGCGCGGGCGAAGTAGGAGGGGTCCTTGAAGCCGGCCTCATAGCCGATGCTGGTGATGGGCATCTGGCTGTTGTCGAGCAGTTCCTTGGCGAAGCTCATGCGTTTGTTCAGCACGTAGTCGGTGAAGCCGAGCCCATTGGCTTCCTTGAACACCCGGCTGAAGCGAAACGTCGTCATGCCACAGCGCTTGGCCAGGTCGCGCTGATCGATGCTGTCGCGAAAATGCTGGTCGATGTACAGCATGATGTGGCTGAGGGCCTGGTGCTTCTGGTGCCCGGAAGTCAGGCGAATGCTGTCCGGCAGGGTCGGGGAGTGGTCGATCTGCGAGGTTCTTCCCCGGCCGCTGGTATGGCGGCGCAGCTCACACAGCTGGACCACGGCGGTGAGGTAGCGCTTTCGCTCGGCGACGGACAAAGGCAGCACCATGTATTCCCAGACGCTGGAGCGCATCGCCCACACCGCCAGTTCCTCGGAGTGCTGCACGGTGAACATGGTGATGGGGGTGCCGGGAACGGTCCGCTTGATCTCCAACAGGCGTCGCAGGCCCGGCGTGTCCGGGCGGTCGAAATGGATGCAGATCATGTCCACCTGTTCCGCGCTGGGCAGCATGGCGTTTTTTGCCAGCGTGCAGTCGCAGGTGTCCCGGAACTGGGAAACGAGTTCCTGGGTGGACCGATCATGGGTCAGATCGAACCATAACAGCTTTGGCTTTCCAGTCGGATTGGGTGCCATAGGACGACCACTCACAGGTTCTTTCTGCCCTTTAGCTAGCAGTATTGTCACTGTGCTATCACTTCGCCGGATTATTTTTTATAAAAATCCAATTTCTTCCCGTCATCCTCTCGCGGGACGCCTGCTCAGGACTGTCCCAGGGGCGAATTCCCCGCCGCGGCCTCTTTCCCAGCCCGCGCAAAAAAATCCTAGCGATGTGCAAAATCCTCCTAACGGCAATGACCACCCGCTGACTAGGGTTGCATCAGGCAGTTCGCAATGTACTGCCTCTTGAGAAAACAACCCCAATGAGGTGTGCGAAATGACTCTTCAAACAATCAAGGCTTCGGTAGTGAAGTTCGCCAAAGATGAAGATGGCCTGACCATTGTGGAATACGCCGTGGCCGGTGGGTTGATCACCGTATTGGTGGCCGCCGCGTTTGTGCTTCTGGGCGGTGCGGTGAATACCAAGATCCGTGCACTGTGCCAGGCGGTCAACGGCAACGTTGCCTGCGCGTAAGCCAGTCATTGCCCGGGGACACGGTAACGCTCAAGGAATAACGCTTGCGACTCTTTTGCAGTGAGTACAACGCATCAATCAAATGGACTTCACGCTGTCCCCTCCCATCAACTTCGTAGCCGTGACTTCTTCTCAGCGTGAGGTATACGAAATGACTCTCCAGACAATCAGAACTTCGATCCGCAAGTTCGCCAAAGATGAAGCTGGCCTGACCATCGTTGAATACGCCGTGGCGGGTGGCTTGATCACGGTGTTGGTCGCCGCGGCATTCGTCCTCCTGGGCGGCGTCGTGGATACCAAGATCCGGGCGCTGTGCCAAGCCGCCAATGGCAACGTCGCCTGCTAACGATAACCACACCCTAGGGAGACGCATCATGTCCATGGAACTGCTGGTGTCGACGGTATTGCTGCTGGGATTGCTGGGTGTGGCGGTGGTGAGCGACCTGCGTCGCCATCGCATCCCCAACACGCTGGTCCTGGTGGGGATTGCCCTGGGATTGGCTGGCCAGGTCTATACCGGAGGGATCGGTGGCCTGGGCGACAGCCTGCTGGGCATGCTGATCTGTTTCGGGTTGTTCCTGCCCATGTACGCAGTGGGTGGCATGGCCGCCGGCGACGTCAAGCTGATGACCATGGTCGGCAGCTTCCTGCCTTTTCATTACGCACTGTGGGCGGCGCTGTTCAGCCTGATCGCCGGCGGTGTGTGCGGTTTCCTGATCGTCCTGGCCCGCGGCCAACTGCTCCAGACCCTGGGACGCTACTGGTTGATGGTGCGAGCCCAGTCCTACCTGGCGCCGACGTCGGATGAAGTGGCCGGCAAACCCTTTCCTTATTCGATTGCGATCCTGATCGGTACTTTGAACAGCGTCTACTGGCAACTGGTTGCCGGCGGCTGGGGAGTCTAGTCATGCACGTCATCAACGATAGCGATGCCTACCCCAGCGAACGGGAAGCGGTGCAACGCCTGGCACCCCAGCCATGCACCATTCGCGACACCGGCCTGAGCGACAGTTTCCTCGGTGAGCTGGTGTGCAAGCACCTGCACGATGGCGGTGTGCTGGACATGTCGCGGCTGGTGGAGCGTCTGGCCCTGACCGGCGCGGTACTGGAAGAAGTCCTGGCGTTCCTGCGCAAGGACGGTCGCGTCGAAGTGCTGGGTCAGTTGGGCCAGACCGGCGGGCAGACGTTGCGTTATGGCCTGACCGAGCGCGGCCGCAGCTCCGCCCGTGATGCCCTGGCCCGCAGTGGCTACATCGGCGCGGCGCCGTTCCCGGTGAGCACCTATCGCTCGCTGATCAAGATCCAGACCATTCACCACGGTCGCATTACCGCCAAGGACATGAACCAGGCCTTGGCGGGGATGGTGCTGAGCCAGGGCATGCTCGACCAGTTGGGCGTCGCCCTGAATTCCGGGCGGGCGATCATGATCTACGGCCCGGCGGGCACCGGCAAAACCTATGTCAGCAGCCGATTGATCCGGCTGTTCGCCGAAGCCATCTGGGTGCCCCACGCGATTGTCATCAACGAGTCGGTGATCGAAATCTACGACCCACAGGTGCACCAGCGCCTGGATGACAACAGCCAAACCAACAACCTGATGCTCAACGAAGGCATTGACCGCCGGCTGCTGTGCTGCAAACGCCCGATCGTCATCACCGGCGGCGAGTTGAGCATGGAGCAGTTGGACGTGCGCTACGACCCGTTCACCCGGCAATACCAGGCGGCGTTGCAGCTCAAGGCCAGCAACGGCCTGTTCATCATTGACGACATGGGTCGCCAGCGCATGGCCCCGGCCGAGTTGCTCAATCGCTGGATCGTGCCCATGGAGGAGAAGCGCGACTTCATCAACCTGGGCGGCGGTCGGCATTGCGAGTTGCCGTTCGACCTGGTGCTGGTGTTTTCCACCAACCTCAATCCCCTCGAATTGGCCGACGAGGCCTTCCTGCGGCGCATTGGCTACAAGGTTCAGTTCGGCTACCTCAAGCCCGAGGAGTACGAACGCATCTGGCGCCAGGAATGCGAACGCCTGGGCATCCCCTATGACCCGTTGTTGGTGCGTTATGTCCTGCAGCGGTTGTATGGCGGCGAAGGCATGCCGCTGGTGCCTTGCCATCCCCGTGACCTGTTGAACATGGCGCTCGACCGCCAGCGTTACCTGGGCGGTTCCGGACCCCTGTCGCCGCAAGAGCTGGATTGGGCCTGGCACAACTACTTCGTTCAGCTCGACTTCCTTTGATCTGGAGATACCGACATGAGCTCTCGTACGCTTCCGCTGATAGGCGTTTCCCTGGTGCTGGGCCTTGGTGCCGCATGGATGGCTGACTCCTGGCTGAGCGCGCGACTCAACGCGACCCCCGATGATCACTTGCGAAGCGTGGTGGTCGCGACGGTGGAAATTCCCTTCGGGCAAATGGTCGAGGCCCAGCAGGTCACGACCGTGCGCATGCCCATGGACACGATCCCGGACGATGCCTTCGATGCCAGCGAACAGGCCGTGGGCAAGATCGCCACCTTCGACATCCTGCGCGGCGACATTGTGCGGGGCGCGCGCCTGAGCGAGCACCTGGGCGGCAGCACCCTGGCTTCGTTGATCGCCCCGGACAAACGCGCCATTTCGGTACGTGTGGACGATGTGGGTGGCGTGGGGGGCTTCCTCTTGCCAGGTAACCGGGTCGATGTCTTGGCGACCAAGACCACCAACGCCGGCAGCAACAGCGCCACGTCGCGGACCATCCTGGAAAACCTGCGGGTGCTGGCGGTGGACCAGACGGCGGGCACTGACAAGACCCAGCCGGTGGTGGTGCGGGCCGTGACCCTGGAAATGTCGGTCACCGAAGCGGAAGCGCTGGTCACCGCGCAGACCGAAGGCAAGCTGCAATTGGCCCTGCGCAACCCGTTGAACCTGGAGAAAAAACCTGTCGCCGTTGCGCCGCCAGCCCTTGCGCCGGTCATCGCCATGGCGGCCGCCCCGTTGCCCAAACCTGTGGTGCAGCGCAGTGCCAAGCCGCAAGGCGGGGCTGTCACGTTGATCCGCGGGGTTGAAAGCAGCGTGATCAATGTTCGCTGAGTGACCCCTCCATGCCAGGCCTTTGCGGGCCGTGGCGATGCCGATCCTCAAACGTTGTAGGCGAGGGCTCGATGATGAATGCCAATATCCGGCGCCAGGGAGGGGCGGTGAGTGTACTGATGGTGATCGCGTTGGTGGCGATTTCCATGATGGCCGCGCTGGCCCTCGATGGCGGGCACATGCTGCTGAACAAGACGCGCCTGCAAAATGCGGTGGATGCCGCGGCCTTGGGCGGCGCCAAGACCCTGAGCCAAGTGAGTGGCGGCATCAACATGGCCAGCACCACCCGCGCGGCTGCCCTGGATACGCTGAACAGAAATGCCAGCGCCGTGGGCAACACCGAACTGGCCACTGCGGTTGCCGGCAACCCGGGCGCGTTCGCCGTGGTGGAACTGGCCAGCAGCGTCTATGGCCCGTTCTCCTACCCTGGGCCTAGCGATGCCAAATACGTGCGGGTGTCGGTGGCCAGCTATCAATTGGACGGCTTTTTCTGGAGCTTCGTGCAAACCATGGGCAGCGCCGGGCTCGGCAACAAGCGCGTGGCGGCGATGGCCCCGGCGGGTCCCAGCCCCACCTCGCCGTGTGACCTGGCGCCGTTGATGGTCTGTGGCGAGCCCACTGAGTACAACCCGGCCGCCGGCAACTTCTGGGGGTATCAATTTGGCGATCTGGAAGTCCTGAAGACGGCGGCGGGGAACACCTCGCCCATCGGCCCGGGCAACTTCCAATTGCTGGATTTCGGCTCCGGCGGCAGTGCGGTCCGCGAGGACCTGGCCGGCGGGGGCTCGGTCTGCCGCAGCGGTGGCGACAACGTCCAGACGGCGCCGGGCAATAAAGCCGGCCCGACTTCCCAAGGCTTGAACACCCGTTTCGGTGTCTACAACGGCCCGGTCAGTTCCTCGGACTATCCACCGGACCTGGTCACGTCTTCAGGCAGCCCGGCGATCATCTACAACGCTTCGGTCCCCCGGCCGGAATACAACGGCCAGGCGATCACCTCGAGCAACGGCGATCTCTCGGCGGGCGGCGAGGCGATACAGGACTACAACGACTGGCGGGCCCAAGTCGCCGCCTGTGTGGCGGGGGGCGCCAGCGGCTGTGAAAGCAATGGCGTCTTCGAGCGCCGGATGCTGAAGATCGTGATTGGCGATTGTGCCGGGAAACTGAGCGGCTCGACGTTGATTCCGGTCTTGGGGTTTGGCTGCTATTTCGTCCTGCAGCCGGTGAACGGTGGTGGTTCGGAGTCGATCATCTTCGGCCAGTTCGTCCCGGAGTGCGAGGGCGACAACGTGCCCGGCCCGACGCCATCTTCCGACTCCGGCCCACAGATCATCCAGCTCTACAAAACCTATCTCAACGGCAGCGGCACGCCGAGCACCGACTCGTAGGAGGCGTCATGGGACTTTCTCATTTCAAACCCGCAAGAGCCCAAAAAGGCGTGGCGCTGGTGGAGTTCACCCTGGTGCTGCCGTTGCTGCTGTTGCTGCTGCTGGCCTTCGGCGAGTTCGGCCGGATGCTCTACCAGTACAACGTGCTGTTGCAGGCCAGCCGCGATGCCGATCGCTTCGTCGCCAGCCAGGCGTGGAACACCACCCTGGGCGGCATCACGCTGAACAACACCCTATTGACCCAGACGAAAAACGTGGCGGTGTATGGCGTGCCCAGCGCTGCCGGCGACGCCGTGGTGTCCGGGTTGACCACGGCCGACGTGGAGGTCGTCACCGAGGGCATCGATCATGTGCGCGTCACCATCAAGCACACCTTCTCACCGGTGATCGGCACGGTGATCCCTGGTTTTTTCGGTGCGTCCACCGTCTTGGGCATCGAACTGGTGGCGACCACCGTCATGAGGGCGCTGTGATGAATCGCAAACACATGGGCGGCACCTACATCGTGGAGTTCTCCTTCGTCGGCTTGCTGGTGTTCATCCTGCTGTTCGGCGTGGTGGAAATGGGCCGGCTGTACTTCACGGTCAATGCCCTGGATGAAGCGGCGCGCCGTGGCGCGAGGCTGGCGGCGGTGTGCAATGTCAGCGACCCGGTGGTCCTGCGCCGGGCCATTTTCAACGCCGCGACGGACGCTGGCACCAGTCAGTTGATCAGCAACCTGGCGCCCTCGAACCTGGCGCTGACCTACCTGGACGTCAATGGCGCCGTGGTGGCGAACCCCACCAACACGTCCGGCACCACCGGCTTTCGTGCCATCCGCTATGTACGGCTGAGCGTGCAGAACTTCGTTTTCTACCTGTTCATTCCCGGCTTGGGCGTGCCCATTACCTTGCCGACGTTCCGGGCAACCTTGCCACGCGAAAGCCTTGGGCGTCATTCCGATTCCGCGGAGATCACACCATGCTGAACACCAGGGAAAATCCGCTTTCGACCACCACTGGCAGAGCCGGGCTGCGGATACTGATCAGCAGTCGCGATGCCACGGCACTGCGCGACCTGCAATGCGTCTGCCAGCGCATGCCGGGCCTTGAGGTCAGCACGCGCCTGGTCAGCAACGGGCATGTCGACCCGCTCTATGGGCTGGATCGCATGCCCGATCTGTTGCTGCTGCGGGTCAGCCATTTGTGGCGAGAGGAACTGTCGGCGTTGCTGCAACGTCCGGCCCATGAACGGCCGCCGATGCTGGTGTGCGGTCCATTGGGCGAGCAGGAAGGCATGCGCCTGGCGATGCAGGCCGGTGCCCGGGATGTGTTGCCCGAACCCATCGCCGATACGGAGCTGGTGGCGGCGCTCAATCGCCTGGTGGCGGACGTTCGTCTCGGCAACGGCAACGAAGGGAAGTTGGTCGCGGTGATCAGCGCCAAGGGCGGCTCCGGCGGCACCTTGGTGGCCTGCAACCTGGCCCAGCAGCTCAGCGCCCGGGCAGGCAATACCCTGCTGCTGGACATGGACCTGCAATTTGGCAGCGTGACCCATTACCTGGACGTGGCGCAGTCCCACAGTCACTTGGAAGTGCTGCAGCAGGTCGATGAGATGGACAGCGTCGCGCTGCGAGGCTTTTGCAGTCACTTCAGCCCGACCCTGCACGTATTGGGTGGTCGGGCCGGTGAGTTGTGCCTGCCCCAGGACGCCCAGCCTGAACAGCTCGATGCCCTGCTGCAACTGGCCCGCGCCAGCTATGACTGGGTGGTGGTGGACCTGCCGCGGCAGATCGATCACCTCACCGGCTCGGTGCTGGAACAGGTGGACCGGGTGTACGTGGTGGTGCAACAGAGCGTCAGCCACCTGCGTGATGCCAGCGCCCTGGTGCGGAGTCTTCGCGAAGACCTCGGTGTGCGCGGGGACCAGTTGCAGATCGTGATCAACCGCTATGACAAAAACGCCGCCGTCAGCCTCAAGGACATCGGCGAGGCCCTGCGTTGCGCGAACCTGTCGAAATTGCCCAATGACTTCAACCTGGTCAGCCAGAGTCAGAACACTGGCGTGCCGTTGGGGCTGCATGCGCCGAAGGCGGCCATCACCGCCGCCCTGCGCGATTTGACCGAAGACCTGGTCGGTCACCAGATGGCCACGAACAAGGGCCTGCTTAAACGCGCCTTCAACCGTTTCTTCGGGGGATGACCCATGATCAGCGACTTTCGTAACCGCTTGCGCAAACAGCCCGCCAAACCTGGCACCTCGGCGGGTGCCCAGCCCGGCGACAGCCTGCCGGACCCGACGGACGCCTTGATGGCCTGGGAACAGGCCATTCCCGACGTGCTCTATGAAACCCGCAGCCAGGTCACGCCGGTGGAGGCCGAGTGGCGGGAGAAGATCTACCAGCAATTGCTCAAGGTCATGGACCTGTCGTTGCTCGATGCCCTCGAACAAGTCGAGGCCGCGCGGCAGATTCGCGATATCTGCCAGCGCCTGCTGGAAGAACATTCCGCGCCGGTGAGTACCGCCAGCCGGCAATTGATCATCAAGCAGATCACCGACGAAGTGCTCGGCCTGGGGCCGCTGGAACCGTTGTTGGCTGACCATAGCGTGTCCGACATCCTGGTCAACGGCTTTGCTTCGGTCTACGTCGAACGCTTCGGCAAGCTGCAACGCTCCGACGTGCGTTTTCGCGACGACCAGCATCTGTTGAACATCATCGACCGCATCGTCTCCAGCCTGGGGCGGCGCATCGACGAGTCCTCGCCGTTGGTGGACGCTCGGCTCAAGGACGGTTCGCGGGTCAACGCGATCATTCCGCCGCTGGCCATCGACGGTCCGAGCATGTCGATCCGGCGCTTCGCCGTGGACCTGCTCAATACCGACAGCTTGATCCAGGTCGGCACCATGACACCGGCCATTGCCTTGCTGCTCAAGGCCATTGTTCGCGGGCGCTTGAACGTGCTGATTTCCGGCGGGACCGGCAGCGGCAAGACCACCATGCTCAACGTGCTCTCCAGTTTCTTCCCCCACAACGAGCGCATCGTCACCATCGAGGATTCGGCCGAGCTGCAACTGCAGCAGCCCCACGTGGTACGCCTGGAAACCCGGCCGTCGAACATCGAGGGGCGTGGCGAGGTGAGCCAGCGGGAATTGGTGCGCAACAGCCTGCGCATGCGCCCGGACCGCATTGTCATCGGCGAGGTGCGCGGCGCCGAGGCGATGGACATGCTCACGGCGATGAACACCGGCCACGACGGTTCGCTGACCACCGTTCACGCCAATACCGCACGGGATGCCCTGGGGCGAATCGAGAACATGGTGTCGATGACCGGGGCGACGTTTCCGATCAAGGCCATGCGTCAACAAATTGCCTCGGCCATCGATGTGGTCATCCAGCTGGAGCGTCAAGAAGACGGCAAGCGCCGCGTGGTGAGCATGCAAGAGATCAACGGCATGGAAGGCGAGATCATCACCATGACCGAAATTTTCTCCTTCGCGCGCCAGGGCATCGGTGAACATGGCGAGGTGCTTGGGGAGTATCGGCCCAGTGGCATGATCCCGGCCTTCCGCGATGTGCTGGCCAAGCGCGGCATCGAGTTGCCGCTGACCTTGTTTCGCCCTGAGTGGATGGAGGGCCGGACGTCATGAGCAATATCCCCAGCGAGTTCATCCTGATGTTCCTGGGCATGGTGTTCATCGCCGTGTTCCTGCTGTCCCAGGGCGTGGTGGTGCCGGTGTTCGGTGAGGCCGGCAGGATGCGCAAACGTATTCGTGGGCGCCTGCATGTGCTGGAGAAGGCCAACCACTTGCCCAGCATGCAGACGGTGTTGCGGCAGAAATACCTGACGCGCCTGTCACCCTTGGAAGCGCGGCTGGAGCAGCTGCCATTCATGGCCAACCTGACGCAACTGATCGAGCAGTCCGGCCATGAATACCGGGCCTATCGGGTCATGCTGCTCGGTCTGGTCCTGGGGGCGGCGGCCGGGGCCTTGGTGCTGATGGTTTCGCCAGTCTGGTGGATGGCGCTGCTGGCGGCCTTGGGCGTGACCTGGGTGCCGGTGCTGAAAATCCTGCGGGACCGCAACAAGCGTTTCGCCGCGTTCGAGGCAGGACTGCCGGATGCGCTGGACGCCATGTGCCGGGCCTTGCGCGCCGGGCACCCGTTCAACGAAACCCTGCGTCTGGTCGCCGAGGAGCATAAGGGGCCGGTCGCCCAGGAGTTCGGCATGACCTTTTCCGACATCAACTACGGCAACGACGTGCGCCGGGCCATGCTCGGCCTGCTGGAGCGGATGCCGAGCATGACGGTGATGATGCTGGTGACCTCGATCCTCATTCACCGCGAGACCGGTGGCAACCTGACCGAAGTGCTGGAGCGCCTGAGCCGTTTGATCCGCGGGCGTTTCCGGTTCCAGCGCAAGATCAGGACGCTGTCGGCGGAAGGGCGCATGTCGGCGTGGGTGCTGGTGGCGATCCCGTTCGTGCTGGCGATCGCCATCGTGCTCACCAGCCCCAGCTACATGCCGGTGCTGATCAATGACCCCATAGGGCACAAGCTGATCATCGGCGCGTTCTGCGCCATGTTGATCGGGATTTTCTGGATCAGGAAAATCATCCGGATCCAGGTTTAAGCGCTGTTGCGTCGAGAGGTTTCAGCCATGGACTTTCTGCTCGGATTGTTAAGTCGATTCACCGGTAACGAAGAACTGGCCCGCCTGTTGTTCATCGCCGCGATTGGCCTCAGCACGGTGCTGACGGCCGTTGCGCTCCTGCTGTTGGTGCTGGGCTTGCAGGATCCGGTGCAGCGGCGCCTGGCGCTGATCAAGCGCGGTTACGCCGGCAACAGCGCCGGGCAGGAGGCACCGGGTAATTTGCAGCTCTTGCTGGAGCGGATTGGCCAGCGCTTTGCCTCGACCGACCAGGCCCACACGTCCGCCACCCAGACTTTGCTGACCCACGCCGGTTACCGGTCTGCCTCGGCGGTGCAGATGTATTGGGCCGTGCGCCTGATGTTGCCGCTGTTGCTGGTTGGCGTTGCGTTGTTGCTGCTGCCGATGGTCAAGGTTTCATTGGCCATTGGCTTGCTGGGGGTGACCCTTGTGGCGGGCATTGGCTGGTTGATTCCGGCGAGCTACGTCGGCAAGCGCAAGCAGGCCCGCCAAGGCCGGCTGCGCGCCGCGTTTCCGGATGCGCTGGACCTGATGGTGGTGTGCGTCGAGTCGGGCCTGGCCCTGCCGACGACGATTGAGCGGGTGGCTGAGGAAATGTCGGTCAGCCAAGTGGAACTGGCCGAGGAACTGGCGTTGGTCAATGCGCAGATCCGGGCGGGCATCACCAGCACCGAGGCGCTCAAGCAACTGGCCGTGCGCACCGGCCTGGAGGATATCCAGGGCCTGGTCAGCCTGCTGGCGCAAAGTATCCGTTTCGGCACCCGCGTGGCCGATACCCTGCGGATCTACGCCGACGAGTTTCGCGACCGGCGGACCCAGGCCGCGGAAGAAATGGGCGCCAAGATTGGCACCAAGCTGATCTTCCCGCTGATCTTCTGCCTGTGGCCGAGCTTCTTCCTGGTCGCCATTGGGCCGGCCATGATTGGGGTGTTCAGGGCTTTCGGAAATATGTAAAGCACCGGGGTTCTTGTGGGCGCGAGCTTGCTCGCGATAGCGGTTCGACAGTCAATGACAGTGTTGAATGTCAGTCCGCCTTCGCGAGCAGGCTCGCTTGTATGGTAGGACTTGAAGGGAGGAGGAGGGACAAGGCTCGATTCTGACTGTTCGCGCAGTACAGACCGT
>NZ_JABAEE010000082.1:0-27214 GCF_023701885.1 Pseudomonas sp. CG7
ATCACTAACGTAGCGCCTTTATTGGTGCCACCCCCTCCCGCAGGAGCTTTGCCATGGCCTCGCCAGCCGCTATTTCCCTCGTCCCCCGGCTCGGCGTTGCCGCCGCAGTGGCCAGTGTGCTCGGTTTGAGCGGATGCCAGACCTGGAATGCCCAGGACACTGTCCCGCCGACTTCCGGTGTGCAGCCGCTCAAGGGGCTGGCGCAGAACGTCTCGGTCCGGCGCAATGCCACAGGCATGCCGCTGATCGAAAGCAACAGCTTCCATGACGCCCTGTTCACCCTCGGCTACGTCCACGCCAGCGACCGCATTGCCCAGATGGTCACCCTGCGCCTGCTGGCCCAGGGGCGGTTGGCAGAGATGTCCGGCGCCGAACGGCTGGACGTCGACCGCTACATGCGCGCCGTCAACCTGAAGAAAAACGCCGACGAGCTGTACAAGGCGTCTTCGCCACGGCTCAAGCGCTTCTTTGAAGTCTATGCCCGCGGCGTCAACGCCTACCTGTTCCGCTACCGTGACAAGCTGCCGGCGGACCTGGCCGCCATTGGCTACAAGCCCGAATACTGGAAGCCGGAAGATTCGGCGCTGATGTTCTGCCTGCTGAATTTCAGCCAGTCAGCCAACCTGCCGGAAGAAATCGCCAGCCTCGTGCTGGCCCAGACCGTCAACAACGACAAGCTCGCCTGGCTGAGCCCATCCTATCCGGACGAGCAACTGCCCGTGACCGAGGCCGACAAGCTCCAGGGCCTGCGCCTCAACGGCCAGATCCCAGGCCTGAACGAAATCAGCAAGGCCACCGGCCAGTTGGCCGGGCTGAATCTGTTGGGCGCTGCGTCTGCAAGCAACTGGGCCATCGCGCCGCAACGCAGCCGCAGCGGCAAGAGCTTGTTGGCCAGCGACAGCCATGGGCCGCTGGGCATGCCGGGACTGTGGAGTCCCGTACAGATCCGCGCTCCCAAGTACCAGGCGGCCGGGGTTTCCGTGGCGGGCATCCCAATGATCCTGGCCGGATTCAACGGCAAGGTGGCCTGGAGCATGACCAGCGTGCTGGGAGACAACCAAGACCTGTTCCTGGAAAAAATCCGACGCCAGGGCAACAGCCTGTCCTACGAGATCAACGGCAAATGGCAGCCGGTGATCGTGCGCAACGAAACCTACTTCATCAAAGGCCAGCGACCCATTCGTGAAGCGGTGTTCGAGACCCGCCACGGCCCGTTGCTCAACAGCGCCCAGGGGCCGGCCATGGCCAGCGGCTTTGGCCTGGCCTTGCAGACACCCAGCTTCAGCGATGACAAGACCCTGGATGCCTTCTTCGACCTGTCCCGGGCACAGAACGTCGAGAAAGCCTCCGATGCCAGCCGGGAGATCCGCGCCATGGCGGTGAACCTGGTCTTTGCCGACGCCAGCCATATCGGCTGGCAAGTCACCGGTCGCTACCCGAACCGCCGCGAAGGCGAAGGCTTGTTGCCATCGCCAGGTTGGGACGGTCGCTACGATTGGGACGGTTACGCCGACCCGATGCTGCACCCCTACGATCAAGACCCGGCCCAGGGCTGGCTCGGCACCGCCAACCAACGGGTCATTCCCCATGGCTACGGCATGCAGTTGTCCAATTCCTGGGGCGCACCGGAGCGTGGCGAACGCATGGCCGAATTGGCCAGCGCGGGCAAGCACGACACCCGCAGCCTGACCGCCATGCAATACGACCAGAGCACGACGTTCGCGGCCAAGCTCAAACGCGTCTTCGAAGCCCCGGGCATGACCCAGCCGCTCAAACAGGCGATCGAAGCCTTGCCGGTGGCTGACCGGGCCAAAGCCCGCGAAGCCTATACCCGCTTGATGGCATTCGATGGCCGGCTCAGCCCGACTTCCGCCGACGCGGCGATCTATGGGCTGTTCCTGCAGGAAAGCATGAAGCAGATTTTCCTCGACGAGCTGGGCCCGGACAGCAGCGTGGCGTGGCAGGCGCTGGTCGCCAACGGCCAATTGTCCTACTCGGCCCAGGCCGATCATCTACTGGGGCGCGAAGACAGCCCATTCTGGGACGATGTGCGCACACCGCAGAAAGAAGACAAGGCCGTCATCCTCGCCCGCAGCCTGGCCGCCACCATCAGTGCCGGTGATAGCCAGTTGGGCGGTGACCACAAGGCTTGGCAGTGGGGCCAGTTGCATCGTTATACGTGGAAAAACAGCACCGGCCAGATCGTACGCGGCCCGCTGCCGGCCGGTGGAGACGGCACCACGCTCAACACGGCGGCGTTTGCCTGGGGGCAGGATTTCACCACCACCCTGGCGCCTTCCATGCGCTTTATCGTCGACTTCAGCCAGCCTGAACCGTTGATGATCCAGGACGGCACCGGCCAGTCCGGCAACCCGGTCAGCCCGCACTATGCCAATGGCATCGATCCATGGATCAAGGGGCAATACCAGAATTTGCCGCTGCAATCGCAGAACTTCGATCGAGCCTACGGCAAGACGCGGTTGACCCTGGTGCCTGGCAAGTAACTGCAACCCCGGGCCTGGAGACAGGATTTGTGGCGAGGGAGCTTGCTCCCGCTGGGCTGCGAAGCAGCCCCCTGCATGTCTACAAGCAGACCGCATCAACCGGTTTACGACTGCTGCGCAGCCGAGCGGGAGCAAGCTCCCTCGCCACAGGTCCTGCGTTGCCTGGACTGAAGCCATCGCGAGCTTGCTCGCGATGGCGCCCGTCCATCCACCCCGAAAACCCGATAGAACTTCTCCCCCCGCCCTCGCCTCTACCTGACAAGCCCATCGCTCCGGTGACTGCATGGATCTTGTCATTGCCCGCCCCGAAGGCTTGTACTGCCCGCCCGGGGATTTCTACATCGACCCGTGGCGCGCGGTGGACCGCTCGGTCATCACCCACGCCCACGGCGACCATGCCCGCAGCGGCAACCAACACTACCTGGCGGCGGCACCCGGCGAAGGCATCCTGCGTTCCCGCCTGGGCCAGGACATCAACCTGCAAACCCTGCCCTACGGCGAACGCCTGCAACACCACGGCGTGACCTTGAGTTTCCACCCCGCCGGCCACGTCCTGGGCTCGGCCCAGGTGCGGCTGGAGTACCAAGGCGAGGTCTGGGTGGCGTCGGGGGACTACAAAGTCGAGCCTGACGGCACCTGCGCGCCGTTCGAACCGGTGAAGTGCCATACCTTCATCACCGAATCGACCTTCGGCCTGCCGATCTATCGTTGGCAACCCCAGGCGCAGGTCTTCGAGGAGATCAACCAGTGGTGGCGCGCAAACATTGCCGCCGGCCGGGCCAGCGTGTTGTTCTGTTATTCCTTCGGCAAGGCCCAGCGGATTCTTCACGGTATCGATGAAAGCCTCGGACCGATCCTCGCCCATGGCGCGGTGGAACCGCTGAACCGGGTCTATCGCGAGGCAGGCGTTCACTTGCCACCGACGCTCTACGCCGGCGATTTCAAAAAGAACGATCCAATCATGGGCCAGGCGCTGGTCATCGCCCCGCCCTCTGCCGGTGGCAGCAGTTGGATGCGCCGTTTCGGCGACTACAGCGACGCCTTCGCCAGTGGCTGGATGCGCCTGCGCGGTACGCGTCGGCGACGCGGCGTGGACCGGGGTTTCGTGCTGTCCGATCACGCCGACTGGCCTGGCCTGCTCTGGGCCATTGAACAGACCGGCGCCGAGCGGGTCATGGTCACCCACGGGTCGGTCGCCGTGTTGGTGCGCCACCTCTGCGAGCAAGGCCTCGACGCCCAGGGGTTCACCACGGAGTACGGCGACGATGAAGAAGACCTCGCCACGGCGGTCGAAAGCGGCGAGGCGGCGTCATGAAAGCCTTCGCCGAGCTGTACGCCGAACTGGACGCCACCACGTCCAGCAACGCCAAGCTTGCCGCCATGCAAGATTACTTCAGCAAGGCACCGCCGGATGATGCCGCCTGGGCCGTGTATTTCCTCTCCGGTGGGCGTCCGCGGCAGTTGGTGCCGGTAAAAATCCTCCGGGATTTGGCGGTCCAGGTCTGCGGGTTGTCGCTCTGGCTGTTCGAGGAAAGTTATCAGGCCGTGGGCGACCTGGCCGAAACCATTTCGTTAGTCTTGCCTGAATCGCCCCACAGCTCCGATGAAGGCCTGGCGCTGTGGGTCGAGGAGAAACTGCTGCCGTTGCGCGGTGAATCGCCTGAAGTCCTGGCTGAACGGCTTCCGGCGCTATGGGCGCAGCTCGACCGAGCGAGCCTGATGCTCTGCATCAAACTCATCACCGGCAGTTTCCGCGTCGGCGTGTCCAAGCTCCTGGTGACCCGGGCCCTGGCGAGCATGGCCGGGCTGGACAGCAAACGGGTGGCCCAGCGACTGGTGGGCTACACCGATCTGTCCCATCGCCCCACGGCGGCCAGCTACCTCAAGCTGATCGCAGCCGACTCCGACGATGAACATGCCCAGCGCGGCGGCCAGCCTTATCCGTGTTTCCTGGCCCATGGGATGGCCGCGCCCGTGGAGCAATTCGACGCGTTGCGGGGGCCCGCCAGTGACTGGCAGGTGGAGTGGAAATGGGATGGAATCCGCGCCCAGGTGATCAAGCGCGACGACCAGTTGTGGGTCTGGTCCCGAGGCGAGGACTTGGTCACTGAACGATTTCCGGAATTGCACTCATTGGCCCAGGCGCTGCCTGCCGGCACGGTGAGCGATGGTGAAATCGTGGTTTGGAAAGCCCCGCAGTCAGTCACCGAGGACGCCTTCGACCCCGACGCACCGCTGCAACCGGCAGTGCAGCCCTTCGCCCTGTTGCAGCAGCGCATCGGGCGCAAGACCCTGGGCAAGAAAATCCTCGACGACGCCCCCGTGGTGGTGATGGCCTACGACCTGCTGGAATGGCAAGGCGAGGACTGGCGCAGCCGCCCCCACGCCGAGCGGCGCGACCCACTGGAGGCGCTGATCGCCCGTATCCACAGCCCGGTGTTGTTGCCCTCACCCATCGTCACCGGCCAGGACTGGCTCGACCTCGCCCGGCAGCGCGAAGCCTCTCGCAGCCTCGGTGTCGAAGGGATGATGCTCAAGGCCCGCAACGCGCTGTACGGCGTTGGCCGGACCAAGGACATGGGCGTGTGGTGGAAATGGAAGATCGACCCGTTCAGCGTCGACGCGGTGCTGATCTACGCCCAGCGCGGCCACGGTCGGCGCGCCAGCCTGTACAGCGACTACACCTTCGCCGTGTGGGACAACCCGCCGGGCAGTCGCGAACGCACCCTCGTGCCGTTCGCCAAGGCTTATTCGGGCCTGACCGATGCCGAGATGCGCCAGGTCGACAGCATCGTGCGCAAGACCCCCGTGGAAAAGTTCGGCCCGGTGAGCAGCGTCACGCCCACCCTGGTGTTCGAACTGGGCTTCGAGGGGATCGCCCTGTCCAAGCGCCACAAGAGCGGGATCGCCGTGCGCTTTCCGCGGATGCTGCGCTGGCGCCAGGACAAGAGCGTCGACGAAGCCGACACATTGGCAACGCTCCAGGACCTCCTGAAATAACACCGCTCCCTCTGTGGCGAGGGAGCTTGCTCCCGCTGGGCCGGGCTGGCGCTCCAGCGCGAAGCGGCCCTCTGGTTCTGTATGTCACACCGCAAGGGGAGGCTGCGCCTCCAGCGGGAGCAAGCTCCCTCGCCACAAAAGCGCGGGGCCAACGAACAGCACGCTCCATCCCGGTGCGCTTTTTGATGTACGCTCAGCCTCGCGCACCATCGCGTTCCGTCTTCCGCCACCCGTGCTTTTAAAACACCTGTTCGGCACTATGGTGCGGAAATTGCTACCTTTATGCCGTCATACCGTTCAGACCTTCACCGGTAACAATCTTACGCGCCACAAGCGCTCAAATTGGTTTTAGGGACTCAATAATGAAAAAAGCACTGCTGACCCTTTCTGCACTGGCGTTGTGCATGGCCGCTGGCGTTGCCACGGCCAAGGAATACAAGGAACTGCGTTTTGGTGTCGACCCTTCCTACGCTCCGTTCGAGTCCAAGGCCGCCGACGGCAGCCTGGTGGGTTTCGACATCGACCTGGGCAATGCGATCTGCGAAGAACTGAAGGTCAAATGCAAATGGGTCGAAAGCGATTTCGACGGCATGATCCCGGGCTTGAAGGCCAATAAATTCGACGGCGTGATCTCCTCCATGACCGTGACCCCGGCCCGTGAAAAGGCTATCGACTTCTCCAGCGAGCTGTTCTCCGGCCCAACGGCCTATGTCTTCAAGAAGGGCTCGGGCCTGAGCGAAGACGTTGCCTCGCTCAAAGGCAAGACCGTCGGCTACGAGCAAGGTACCATCCAGGAAGCCTACGCCAAGGCCGTGCTGGACAAGGCCGGCGTCAAGACCCAGGCCTATCAGAACCAGGACCAGGTCTACGCCGACCTGACCTCGGGCCGCCTCGACGCCGCGATCCAGGACATGCTCCAAGCTGAGCTGGGGTTCCTGAAGTCGCCAAAAGGTGAAGGCTACGAAGTCAGCAAGCCAGTGGACAGCGAACTGCTGCCATCCAAGACCGCCATCGGTATCAAGAAAGGTAACAAAGAGCTGAAGGCCCTTTTGGATAAAGGTATCAAAGCGTTACACGACGACGGCAAATACGCCGAGATCCAGAAAAAACACTTTGGCGATCTGAATCTGTACAGCGGCAAATAATGCGCGGCGCCCACCCGATCTCGGGTGGGCGTCTTTTTTCTGCCAAAGGCAACGTCCATGTTCGAACAATTCCTACAAAGTCTGGGGCTCTCGGCCTTCAGCCTGCAGGGCTTTGGCCCGCTGCTGATGCAAGGCACCTGGATGACCATCAAGCTGTCGGCCCTGTCCTTGTTGCTGAGCGTCCTGCTCGGCCTGCTGGGCGCCAGCGCCAAGCTGTCCCGCGTCAAACTGCTGCGAATCCCCGCCCAGCTCTACACCACGCTGATCCGCGGCGTGCCGGACCTGGTGCTGATGCTGCTGATCTTCTACAGCCTGCAAACCTGGCTGACCTCGTTTACCGACTTCATGGAATGGGAATACATCGAGATCAACCCATTCGGCGCCGGGGTGATTACCCTCGGCTTCATCTATGGCGCGTACTTCACCGAAACCTTTCGCGGCGCGATCCTCGCGGTCCCCCGGGGCCAGGTCGAAGCCGCCACCGCCTATGGCCTCAAGCGTGGCCAGCGCTTTCGCTACGTCGTCTTTCCACAAATGATGCGCTTTGCCTTGCCGGGTATCGGCAACAACTGGATGGTGATGCTCAAGGCCACCGCGCTGGTGTCGATCATCGGCCTGGCCGACCTGGTCAAGGCGGCCCAGGACGCGGGCAAGAGCACCTACCAGCTGTTTTACTTCCTGGTGCTGGCGGCATTGATCTACCTGCTGATCACCAGCGCGTCCAACTTCATCCTGCGCTGGCTTGAACGCCGCTACGCCGCCGGAGCCCGGGAGGCGGTGCGATGATCGAACTCCTGCAAGAATACTGGCGGCCGTTTCTCTACAGCGATGGCGTCAATATCACCGGCCTGGCGATGACCCTATGGCTGCTTAGCGCCTCGCTGCTGATCGGCTTCGTGGTGTCGATCCCGCTGTCCATCGCCCGGGTTTCCCCCAAGTTCTACGTCCGCTGGCCCGTGCAGTTCTACACCTACCTGTTCCGGGGCACGCCGCTCTATATCCAACTGCTGATCTGCTACACCGGCATCTACAGCATCGAGGCGGTGCGCGCCCAACCCATGCTCGACAGCTTCTTTCGCGACGCGATGAACTGCACGATCCTGGCCTTCGCCTTGAACACCTGCGCCTACACCACGGAAATTTTCGCCGGGGCGATTCGCAGCATGAACCACGGCGAAGTGGAAGCGGCCAAGGCCTATGGCCTGACCGGTTGGAAACTGTATGCCTACGTGATCATGCCGTCGGCCCTGCGCCGCTCGCTGCCGTACTACAGCAACGAAGTCATCTTGATGCTGCACTCGACGACCGTGGCGTTCACCGCTACCGTTCCAGACGTGCTGAAAGTCGCCCGGGATGCCAACTCGGCGACGTTCCTGACATTCCAGTCGTTCGGGATCGCCGCGTTGATCTACCTGACCGTCACCTTTGCGCTGGTAGGCCGCTTCCGCCTTGCCGAACGCCGATGGCTGGCCTTCCTCGGGCCGACCCACTAAGGCTTTTGTTCCAGGACACACACGCACATGCGCCATCAGATCCATGACCTGCTGGCCCCGGTACCGGGGACCGCACGCAAGATCCACAGCTTCCACTTCGGCCCGGAAAAAGCCGTCGGCAAAATCTACATCCAGGCGTCCCTGCATGCCGACGAACTGCCGGGCATGCTGGTCGCCTGGCACCTCAAGCAACGCCTGGCCGAGCTCGAGGCGTCGGGCCACCTGCGGCACGAGATCGTGCTGGTGCCCGTCGCCAACCCCATCGGCCTTGAACAAGTGCTGATGGACGTGCCCCTGGGCCGCTACGAAACCGAGAGCGGGCAGAACTTCAACCGCCGCTTCGTCGACCTGAGCGAGGAGATCGGCAACGAGATCCAGGACCTGCTCACCGCCGATCCGCAGCACCTCCTGATGCTGATCCGCACCAGCTTGCGCGATGCCCTCGCCCGGCAAACCCCCGGCACGCAATTGCAATCCCTGCGCCTGGCCCTGCAGCGACTGGCCTGCGACGCCGACATGGTGCTGGACCTGCATTGCGACTTCGAAGCCGTGGCCCACCTCTACACCACGCCCGAAGCCTGGCCCCAGGTCGAGCCGCTGGCCCGCTACATCGGTGCCGAAGCCAGCCTGCTGGCAACCGATTCGGGCGGCCAGTCATTCGATGAGTGCTTCACCCTGCTCTGGTGGCAGCTCAAGGAACGCTTCGGCGACCGCTTCGAGATTCCCTTGGGCAGCTTTTCGGTCACCGTGGAGTTGCGCGGCCAGGGCGACGTCAACCACGGCTTGGCGAGCCTCGACTGCCAGGCCTTGATCGAGTACTTGATCCGCTTCGGCGCCATCGACGGCGAACCGATGCCCATGCCCGAGCTGCCCTACCCGGCCACGCCGCTGGCCGCGGTCGAGCCGGTGGCGACGCCCGTGGGCGGGTTGCTGGTCTACAGCGCCTTGCCCGGCGAACACCTGGAGGCGGGGCAACTGATCGCGGAAATCATCGACCCGATCAACGATACCGTCACCCCCGTTCATTGCCGTAACGCCGGGCTGCTGTACGCCCGTTCGCTGCGCCGCATGGCCACGGCCGGCATGGTGATCGCCCATGTCGCCGGCACCGAGGCCTACCGCAGCGGCTACCTACTTTCGCCTTGAGGATGCATGCTCCATGTACAAACTGACCATCGAAGGCCTGCATAAAAGCTATGGCGAACATGAAGTGCTCAAGGGCGTTTCGCTCAAGGCCAAGACCGGCGACGTCATCAGTCTCATCGGTGCCAGCGGCTCGGGCAAGAGTACCTTCCTGCGCTGCATCAACTTCCTGGAACAACCCAACGATGGCGCCATGACCCTGGACGGTCAGTCGATCCAGATGATCAAGGACCGCCACGGCATGCACGTGGCCGACGCCGACGAACTGCAACGTATCCGCACGCGCCTGGCCATGGTGTTCCAGCACTTCAACCTGTGGAGCCACATGACCGTGCTGGAAAACATCACCATGGCACCGCGCCGGGTGCTGGGGGTGAGCAAGCAGGAAGCCGACGACCGTGCCCGACGTTACCTCGACAAGGTCGGCCTGCCGGCGCGGGGCGCCGAGCAGTACCCGGCGTTCCTCTCCGGCGGCCAGCAACAGCGGGTAGCCATTGCCCGTGCGCTGGCAATGGAGCCGGAGGTGATGCTGTTCGACGAACCCACCTCGGCACTGGACCCGGAGTTGGTGGGCGAAGTGCTGAAAGTGATCCAGGGCCTGGCTGAAGAAGGCCGGACCATGATCATGGTGACCCACGAAATGAGCTTCGCCCGCAAGGTCTCGAATCAGGTGCTGTTCCTGCACGAGGGCTTGGTGGAAGAGGAAGGCGCGCCGGAAGACGTGCTGGGCAATCCCACCAGCGAACGGCTCAAGCAGTTTCTCAGTGGCAACCTGAAATAAACCTCGGCCTCCCCCTGACAAGGAGGCGCCAGGCGCCAATGCCTGTCAGCTAGGAACAAACGGCATAAAACCTGTGGGAGCGAGCTTGCTCGCGATAGCGGTACAGCAGCCGCTATTGAGGTTGCCTGATCTGGCGCTATCGCGAGCAAGCTCGCTCCCACAGTGATCTGTGTCCGGCCAGTCGATCAAATAAACCTTTCGCATCTCGCCGTGGTCACTGGAAGAAGACCTTCAGGGCGCACGCGGCAGGCATGGCGACATCCAACAATTTCGCGAAACAGTGGTTCGATGCCCGCGGCTGGAAGCCATTCGCCTTTCAAAAGCAGGTATGGGCCGCGGTCAAGCGTGGGGAATCCGGGCTGTTGCATGCCAGCACCGGTGCCGGTAAGACCTACGCCGTGTGGTTTGCCGCCCTCAACCGTTTCGCCCGCCCGACACCGCCGCCGGACAAACCGCGCAAGCGCAAGCCGCCGGCCGAACCGCTGACAGTCCTGTGGATCACGCCGCTGCGCGCCTTGGCGGCCGCCACCGGCAAAGCCCTCGACGCGCCCCTGGCAGACCTGCAACTGCCATGGGGTGTCGGCCTGCGCACCGGCGACACCAGCCCCAGTGAACGCGCCCGCCAGGGCCGGCGCCTGCCCACCGCGCTGCTCACCACGCCCGAAAGCCTGACCCTGATGCTCGCCCGAGCCGACGCGCACGCTGCCGTCTCGACCCTGCGCATGGTGGTCGTGGATGAATGGCACGAGTTGCTCGGCAACAAACGGGGCGTGCAACTGCAACTGGCCCTGGCGCGCTTGCGGCACTGGCACCCCGAACTCATCGTTTGGGGCGTGTCCGCAACCCTGGGCACCCAGGCCCACGCCGAGCAGGTGTTGATCCCGCAAGGCAACGGCGCCAGCGTGCAGGGCGCCAACGGCAAGGCGCTGCTGGTCGACACGCTGCTGCCTCCGGCCCTCGAACGTTTCCCATGGGCTGGGCACATCGGCCTGAAGATGCTGCCCAAGGTCGTCGCCGAAATCGACGCCAGTCGCAGTTGCCTGGTCTTCACCAATACCCGGGCGCAATCGGAAATCTGGTATCAGGCCATCCTTGAAGCAAGGCCCGACTGGGCCGGGCTGATCGCCCTGCACCATAGTTCGCTGTCCCGCGACACCCGGGATTGGGTGGAGCGTGCGTTGAAGGACGGCCAGCTCAAAGCGGTGGTCTGCACGTCGAGCCTGGACCTGGGGGTGGATTTCCTGCCGGTGGAACGGGTGCTGCAGATCGGCTCGGCCAAGGGTGTGGCGCGGCTGATGCAGCGGGCCGGGCGCTCCGGCCACGCACCAGGGCGGACCTCACGGGTGACGCTGGTGCCGACCCACAGCCTGGAATTGATCGAAGCCGCTGCCGCCCAGGACGCGGTGGCCCAACGGCGCATCGAACCTCGCCTGTCACCCCACAAACCGCTGGATGTCCTGGTGCAGCATCTGGTGAGCATGGCCCTGGGCGGCGGCTTCGTTCCCGACGAGCTGTTCGCGGAGGTGCGGGGGGCCTGGGCCTATCGCGACCTCAACCCGGCCGAATGGGCCTGGGCCCTGGCCTTTGTACGCCATGGCGGTTTGTCACTGACCGCCTACCCCGATTACCGACGGGTCGAGCCGGACGAACACGGGATCTGGCGAGTCCCCGATGCGCGCCTGGCCCGGCGCCACCGCATGAGCATCGGCACCATCGTCAGCGATGCCAGCCTGCAATTGAAGTTCTGGAGCAAGGGCGGCGGCGGCAAGACCCTGGGCAGCGTCGAGGAAGGTTTCATCGCTCGCCTGCGCCCCGGTGACGGTTTCCTGTTCGCCGGGCGGCTGCTGGAATTGGTCCGGGTCGAAGACATGACCGCCTACGTGCGACGCAGCCAGGCCAAAAAGGCCGCCGTGCCACGTTGGAACGGTGGGCGCATGCCACTCTCCAGCGAACTGGCGGCCGCCGTCGTGGCCCGTTTGAGCGAAGCCGCCGCCGGTCGCTGCGAGGGGCCGGAGATGCAGGCCGTGCCGCCCTTGCTGACGACCCAGCAACGCTGGTCCGGTTTGCCCACGCAGCACACCCTGCTGGCCGAATCTCTCAAGTCCCGGGAAGGCTGGCACCTGTTCCTCTACCCGTTTGCCGGGCGCCAGGTTCATCTGGGCCTGGCCAGCCTGCTGGCCTGGCGCGTCAGTCGGCAACAGCCGGTGACGTTTTCCATTGCGGTCAACGACTACGGCCTGGAACTGCTCAGCGCCACGGCGGTGGATTGGTCGCACCACCTGACCCCGGGCCTGCTGAGCGTCGATCACCTGCTGGCCGACGTGCTTGCAAGCTTGAACGCTGGGGAACTGGCCCTCAGGCGCTTTCGCGAAATAGCCCGGATCGCCGGGCTGGTCTTCGCCGGCTACCCCGGTGCGCCAAAAAGCACCCGGCAAGTCCAGGCCTCCAGTGGCTTGTTCTTCCAAGTGTTCAAGCAATACGACGCCGACAATCTCTTGCTGGCCCAGGCCGGAGAGGAAGTCTTGCGTGAGGAATTGGATATCAATCGTTTGGAGCAGACCTTGCAACGCCTCAATACCTTGAAGCTGGACCTGCACAGGATCAAGCGCCCCACCCCGCTCGGCTTCCCGCTGCTGGTGCAGCGGTTCCGGGAAAGCATGAGCTCGGAAAAACTCGCCGACCGCATCCGGCGGATGGTCAACGAGTTGGAAAAGACCGCCGATCGCGGTGACGCCTGATGCCAGCGCCTTATCCCGTCAACCTCGCAGGGGAAGAACTCTGGCTGCTTCCGGAAAAAGCCCTGTACTGGCCCGCCCAGGAAACCTTGATGGTGGCCGACGTTCATTTTGGCAAGGCCGCCGCCTATCGCAGCCTCGGACAACCGGTGCCCCACGGCACCACCGCCAGCAACATCGCGGTGCTGGATGGGTTACTGGCCAGCCTGCCGTGTCGACAGCTGATTTTCCTCGGGGATTTTCACCACGGCCCGGGTGCTCACGCGCCCGGCACCCTGAAAGCCCTTTCCGATTGGCGTGCGCGACATTCGCACCTGGCCATGACGCTGATTCGTGGCAACCATGACAAGCGCGCCGGCGACCCACCGCCGGAGCTGAATATTCGCGTCGTACCGGAGCCGCTGCTGCTGGGCCCGTTCGCCGTGCAACACGAGCCCACCCCGCACGCCAGCCGCCATGTGCTGGCCGGTCACGTACACCCGGTCTATCACCTGAGCGGCAAAGGTCGACAACGGCTGCGCCTGGCCTGTTTCCGCCTGGGTAGCGAGATCAGCCTGCTACCGGCCTTCGGTGCGTTCACGGGCGGCTATCGAGTCGATCAGGACAGCGATTGCAGGATTTTTGTCATTGGCGATAACGAAATATGGCCTGTCAGTTGAAGCCCTTCGCCATCGCTGGCAGGCCATCGTTTCATCAGGCAACAGGCGCAGGAGGCGGCTCGTCCGGCAGGGTGGGTTCGCCAGGTTCGGTAGGCTGTTCGTTAGGCGTATCGGGATCGGGCTGGCCGGGGATGCCGCCCGCCGCTTCGGCAGGATGGGCCAGCAATGACCAAGCCATGACACCGATCTGATTGGGCTCAAGCCTTGCCAGTTCGGCACTGATTCGCGGATCGATCTTCATAGAGCAACTCCTGAGCGAGGGCCCGCTGCGCTGACGCAAAAAACGGGCAGTACACCCCATAGAGTGTCTGCCCGCCCAGGAATTCCAACAGCTCGTCAGATTCAGGTACGCGGCAGGGTCACGCCGCGCTGGCCCTGGTACTTGCCGCCACGGTCCTTGTAGGACACTTCGCATTCTTCGTCGGATTCAAGGAACAGCATCTGCGCCACGCCTTCGTTGGCGTAGATTTTCGCCGGCAGGGTCGTGGTATTGGAGAACTCCAGGGTCACGTGGCCTTCCCACTCGGGTTCCAGCGGCGTGACGTTGACGATGATGCCGCAACGGGCATAGGTGCTCTTGCCCAGGCAGATGGTCAACACATTGCGCGGAATGCGGAAGTACTCGACGGTGCGGGCCAGGGCGAAGGAGTTCGGCGGGATGATGCACACGTCGCTCTTGACGTCGACGAAGCTCTTCTCGTCGAAGTTCTTCGGGTCGACCGTGGCCGAGTTGATGTTGGTGAACACCTTGAATTCGTCGGCGCAGCGCACGTCGTAGCCGTAGCTGGAGACGCCGAAGGAGCTCAGCCGGTCGGCGCCTTCGCCACGCATCTGGCGCTCGACGAAGGGCTCGATCATGCCGTGCTCTTGCGCCATGCGGCGAATCCACTTGTCCGATTTGATGCTCATGGCGGTGTCCTGAAATAGCGAGGTGGAAAAAATACGTCCGGCATCTTACCGGGGCGCGGGGCAGGGTTCAAAGCGCGTCACGCAAATCTCGCCGATCCACCTTGATTTCCGGGTCCTGCCGGCCATCGCCCGCGCCGTCAGTCACCAAATAAGAGAAACCTTCGCAAAGACCATTGGCACATTCTGGAAAAAGGGTTAAGGTGGCGCCACTGTGTTGCTTGTGTCACTGAGAATCTCTACACGATATGTTGAATTTCGATCCAACCATCTACAAGAATTTTTCCTGCTCTTTGCACTCAGTCTCGGCCAGGGTTCTTCCTGAGTCGCAGTTATCTTTGTTCAAGGAGTTACACCATGTCTAATCGCCAAACCGGTACCGTTAAGTGGTTCAACGATGAAAAAGGCTTCGGCTTCATCACCCCACAATCCGGTGACGACCTGTTCGTTCACTTCAAAGCTATCCAATCCGACGGTTTCAAAAGCCTGAAAGAAGGCCAACAGGTTTCTTTCATCGCTACCCGCGGTCAGAAAGGCATGCAAGCTGAAGAAGTTCAAGTTATCTAACTTGTCCTTGCTTTAGTAAAAGGCCCCGCCCTCAAAAGCGGGGCTTTTTTGTGCCTGTGTGTTTTGCAGGCACAAAAAAACTGTGGGAGCGAGCTTGCTCGCGATAGCGCCCGGCCAGTCAACATTAATGCTGCTGACCCACCGCAATCGCGAGCAAGCTCGCTCCCACAGGAGGGTTCGTTGATTAGCCTGGGATCACCAGGTAACGCCAAACCCCGCCGTATAGCGTGTCTTGCTCAGGTCGCTGTCCTCGGTGCCCTCGATGACATCCTTCTCGGCCTTGAGATTGAGCGATGCCCAGTCGGTGACCTTGTAGCGAAGCCCCATCTCGGCGTCATAGGCGTACTCCGCCACGCCGGACAGGGGCTTGCCCACTTCGCCGTTGGTGAAGAACTCGACGCGCTTGCCGATCAGGTAGCGGTTGTAATCCCACTTCATCGCCACGGAATAGAAGTTGTCCTTGCCGCCGTCGCGGTACTCGTAATCGGTGCGGTTGAGCAGCGAACCCAGGGAGAACGCCCCCAGTTCGTCATCCCAGAACTGGTAGCCCGGGCCGGTACCCACCACCCGCTGGCGCGCCAGGTCTTCGACTTTGTCGCGCTTGTAGTTCAGGCGACCTTGCCAGAACCACTTGTCGGTGATGAACCGGTCGAGGGAATACTCCAGGCGCCAGTTATCGGTGGACACGACATCATCCTGGAATTCACGGTTGTATTCGCCTTCGGCGGTGTGCCGCCATCTGCCATGGCGTGCCGAAGTCTTGAAATCGATGTCGTAATCGTCGGTGTCGGCTTCCGCACGCTGGTAATCCAGCGCGGCATCGACATTGCCTTTCCACACCAGGTCCTCGACCACCGGCTTGGGCTTGAGGATCTGCTGGATACTGGCCAGCTCGACGGTCTTGGGCGCATCACCGTTGGCCAACGTAACCTTGCCATCCTCGGCCGCCTGCAGCGCCTTGGCTTTCTCGCCGGTGTAGGCATCCTGCTTGACCAGGAGTTGCTGATCACTCTCCAGGGTCTTGACCTGTTTCCAGTCAATGGGAATCGCGCCGGCATAATCGGTCTGGATCAGCAACTTGCCGCCATCGAAAACGGTAATCTTGCCGCTGAGTTTGTCCCCATTCTTCAACCAGACAGTGTCGGCAAGTAGGGGCATGGAGGCGCTGGCAACAGCCAGGCATAGCAGGGTTCTAGACAACATAAGCGATAAAGGGCTCAAGTTTGCGGTGAAAAGGCGGCATTATCCCCCAGGATGACACCTCAGCAAGGACTGACCTGTGCAGGACTGATGAGTTCATTTCTCAACCAGTCCTGTAGGAATTAATCTACAGACGGACACCCACCTCAGGAACCCCTACGTGACTGACACCCCAGCGGACACCGAGAACGCCACCCAGATCCGCCGCACCACCCTTTACCTGACCCTGGCGCAAGTGCCAGCGGGCAAGGTCGTCACCTATGGCCAACTCGCCGAAATGGCCGGCCTGGGCCGCGCGGCGCGCTGGGTTGGAAGAACCCTCAGCCAATTGCCGAACGACACCAAGCTGCCTTGGCATCGGGTATTGGCTGCCGGTGGTCGGATCAGTCTGCCGGCGGGCAGCGCCTCGGGGGATGAACAGCGCGCACGCCTGCGCATGGAAGGGATCAGTGTCCTGAACAATCGTGTTGATATTCAGCGCCATGGCTGGCGCCCGGTAGAGCACAGCGGTTAGAGTGCGCGCTTTGTTTTCGCAATTTTTGAGGCAGACTCCAGCCCATGCCCCGTAAAACCTGGCGCGCCGCCCTCGCCGCCTATGCCAGTCCCTCGACGCTCGTGCTGTTGCTGCTTGGCTTCGCCGCCGGCTTGCCATACATGCTGGTGTTTTCCACGCTTTCAGTCTGGTTGCGCGAAGCCGGCGTGGCCCGCGAAACCATTGGCTACGCGAGCCTGATCGGCCTGGCGTATGCCTTTAAATGGGTCTGGTCGCCGCTGCTCGACCAATGGCGCCTGCCGCTGCTCGGCAAACTGGGGCGCCGTCGTTCATGGCTGGTGCTCTCCCAGGCGCTGGTCATTCTCGGCCTGATCGGCATGGGCTTCTGCGATCCACAGAAACACCTGTCCTGGTTGATCGCCATCGCCGTGATCGTGGCCTTCGCCTCTGCGACGCAGGACATCGCCGTCGACGCCTACCGCCTGGAGATCGCCGACGACACCCGCCAGGCCGCCCTCGCTGCCAGCTACATGTCCGGCTACCGCATCGCCGCGCTGCTGGCCACCGCCGGCGCCCTGTTCTTCGCCGAAGGCTTTGGCTCCACCGGTTTCAGCTACAAACACTCGGCCTGGGCCGGCACCTACCTGTTGTTCGGCGTGCTGATGGTCCCGGCGCTCCTCACGTCCCTGTTCATGCGCGAGCCACCGGTACCGCTGCGCACCCAGTTGCAGGCCGGGCGCTACACGTTTGTCCATCAGTTGGCGTCGGTATTCGTACTGATCGTGCTGCTGGTCTCCGTCCCGGCGATGTTCACCCAACTCTTCAATACCGACTTCGCCAGCGTGCTGTTCGAGGGCGTCAGCCTGCTCGACCTGCTGCTCGAAGACCGCGCCTTCCTGCGGGCCATCCTCTATACCCTCCTGACCGCCCTGTGCCTGTCGGCCATGGGCCGGCGCGGACTGGCGCCAGTGCTGACGCCGATCAACGATTTCATCCTGCGTTATCGCTGGCAGGCCCTGCTGCTGCTCGGATTGATCGCAACCTACCGGATGTCCGACACGGTCATGGGCGTCATGGCCAATGTGTTCTACATCGACCAGGGGTTCACCAAGGACCAGATCGCCAGCGTCAGCAAGATTTTCGGGCTGATCATGACCCTCGTCGGCGCCGGCATGGGCGGCCTGTTGATCGTGCGTTTCGGCATCCTGCCCATCCTGTTCATCGGCGGTGTCGCCTCGGCCGCCACCAACATCCTCTTCCTGATGCTCACCGACATGGGCGCCAACCTGCAGATGTTGATTGTCACCATTTCCCTGGACAACTTCAGCTCCGGCCTGGCCACTTCGGCGTTCGTCGCCTACCTGTCGAGCCTGACCAACCTGAAATTCTCCGCCACCCAATACGCCTTGCTCAGCTCGATCATGCTGTTGCTGCCGCGTTTGATCGGTGGCTATTCAGGGGTGATGGTGGAGAAGTTCGGCTACCACAATTTCTTCCTGATCACCGCCCTGCTGGGCGTGCCGACCCTGTTACTGATCGCCTTGCACTGGTTCCAGGAGAACCGTCGCCAGGACACGGCACCCGCGGAGGAGCCGGCGCCCACCCGCCCCGCGGAAGAGTCGTAGGAAACTTCAGAAAACACCGGGAAAACCGGTGTCCGCACCTGGCGACCGGCCACGCGCCTGTACGCCAGGGCATCTCGCCCGTACAATGCTCCGTCACTTCTCGTCATCAGCAACCGACAACGGCCAACCATGCGCACCAGTCAATTTTTGCTCGCCACACAAAAAGAAACGCCTTCCGATGCCGTCGTGATCAGCCATCAATTGATGCTGCGTGCCGGCATGATCCGCAAACTCGCCTCGGGCCTGTACACCTGGCTGCCGATGGGCCTGCGGGTCATGCGCAAGGTGGAAGCCATCGTTCGCGAAGAGATGGACGCCGCCGGCTCCCTGGAAGTGTTGATGCCGAGCACCCAGCCGGCCGAGCTGTGGCAGGAATCGGGGCGTTGGGAAGAATACGGCCCTGAGCTGCTGCGCATCAAAGACCGCCACGGTCGCGACTTCTGTGCAGGCCCGACCCACGAAGAAGTGATCACCGACCTGATGCGCAACGAGTTGAGCAGCTACAAGCAGTTGCCGATCAACCTGTATCAGATCCAGACCAAGTTCCGTGACGAGATCCGTCCGCGCTTCGGCCTGATGCGCGGTCGCGAATTCATCATGAAGGATTCCTATTCCTTCCACGCCGACCTGGCCTCGCTGCAGGTCACCTATGACCGCATGCACCAGGCGTACTGCAACATCTTCACCCGCCTGGGCCTGAAATTCCGCCCGGTGGAGGCCGACAACGGTTCCATCGGCGGTGCCGGCTCCCACGAGTTCCACGTGCTCGCCGAGTCCGGCGAAGACGACATCGTCTTCAGCAACGGCTCCGACTATGCCGCCAATATCGAGAAAGCCGAAGCCGTGCCACGGGAAACCTCCCGCGCCGCGCCAACTGAAGCATTGCGCCTGGTGGACACGCCGAACGCCAAGACCATTGCCCAGTTGGTGGAAGGCTACGACCTGCCGATCGAGCGCACCATCAAGACCCTGATCGTACGGGCGGAAGAAGCCGGCAAGTTGATTGCCCTGATCGTCCGTGGCGACCACGAGCTGAATGAAATCAAGGCCGCCAACCAGCCAGGCGTTGCCAGCCCGCTGGTCATGGCCACCGACGCCGACCTGCGCGATGCCATCGGCGCCGGTGCCGGCTCCCTCGGTCCGTTGAACCTGCCACTGCCGATCATCATCGACCGTTCGGTGGAGTTGATGAGCGACTTCGCCATCGGCGCGAACATTGATGATAAGCACTACTTCGGCGTGAACTGGGAACGCGACCTCCCGGTTCCAACCGTCGCGGACCTGCGCAACGTCGTGGCCGGCGATCCAAGCCCGGACGGCAAGGGCACCCTGGAAATCAAGCGCGGCATCGAAGTCGGCCACATCTTCCAGCTGGGCGACAAGTACAGCAAGGCGATGAAGTGCGAAGTGCTGGGTGAGAACGGCAAGCCGGTCACCCTGCAAATGGGCTGCTACGGCATCGGCGTTTCCCGCGTGGTGGCCGCCGCCATCGAGCAGAACAACGACGAGAAAGGCATCATCTGGAGCGACACGTTGGCGCCGTTCCAGGTAGCCCTGGTGCCACTGCGCTATGAAACCGACCTGGTGCGTGAAGCCACCGACAAGCTCTACGCCGAACTGACGGCCGCCGGCTTCGAAGTGCTGCTGGACGACCGTGACAAGAAAACCAGCCCCGGCATCAAGTTCGCGGACATGGAACTGATTGGCATCCCCCATCGGATCGTCGTCAGTGACCGTGGCCTGGCCGAAGGCAACCTGGAATACAAGAGCCGCACCGAGGCCGAGCCGCAAGCGCTGCCGGTCGCCGACGTGTTGTCGTTCCTCCAGGCCCGTATCCGCCGCTGACACCAGATAGAGACGTCATGTTCAAGCGAAACACCTTAGGCCTCGGTGGCGCCGCCCTGTGCGGCGCCCTGCTGGTCAGCGGCTGTGCCAACCAAATGTCACAACGCAGCGAGCACGAAGAGCGGGTCGAGCGCAAATTGCTCGACCACAGCCTGCAGATCGACGTGGGCGAACCCAAGGTGCTCGACCTGCCGCAGCGTCGGGTGCGCATCAATGAGCAGAAGACCTTCGAAGTCACTGAGTTCGAGGTCACCCGCCATTATGATCGCTACACCCCGTACCAACCCTGGCGGGAGATCTACGAGATCCCCTTGGGCGCGGTGGCCGTCGTGGCCGGTGTCGGTGCGAACGTGGTCAATGTGTTCGCCCTCGGCACCCTGCCGGACACGGCGACCCGTGACTGGATCAGCTACGGTTTCGCCGGGCTCAACCCATTCATGAACGTCCCTTCCCATGGCCGCGCCCAGCAGAACCTGGCGGGCATCGACGAAGTCCAGCGCGACAAGCGCACGGAACACTCGAGCCTGCCCTGGAGCGAACGCCCGGTGGAGGTCAAGGCCGCCCGGCAGACCTTCGAACTGAGCACCGACCGTAACGGCGTGCTGCGCTTGAACCTGCTGGAAAGCCCGTTCGCCGAACAGGACCTGAGCCAGTTCGGCAAATTGCAGATCAGCGTGACGGATGCCCAGGACGAGGTGCACACCGACTCATCCCTGAGCATCAGCAGCACCTTGCGCAGCAAGCTGGTGGAGGCCCACGCGCTGATCTACGACGACCTGGAAGACGACGAGGTGAGCCAGTGGGTCCATCGGGTCAGGCGCCTGTCGGAGCTGGGACTTGAAGAGGAAGCCAGTGAACTGGAACAGAGCCTGATCGAACTGACGCGCAACGATCCGGAGCTGCAGACCGAGTTCATGAAAGCCCTGTCCAAGGATGGCGGCCGGGTGGTGGCGGAGCCGGGCGCTCACTGAAATCCCCCTGCACCAAGGGGATTGTGTGAAGGCAAAACCTGTGAGGGCAAGACCTGTGGGAACAAGGCTTGCCCGCGATGGCGGTTTCAAGGATGCCATCGCGAGCAAGCTTTGCTCCCACAAGACTCCCTAGCCACAGAGCAAGGCAAGGCATTCAGCCAAGCGACATCACCGCTCAAACAACTCCAACTGCTCAAACCCACCCCGCAAATCTTCCAGCCGCACCCCGATCCCCAATAACCGCACCGGCTTGCCGCCCCGGTTGAACGCCTGGGTCAACAACAACTGGTAACTGCCCAAGTCCCGCCCTGCCCCGGCCTGCTCCAACGTGGTCTGGGTGAAGTCATGGAACTTCACTTTGACGAACGGCTTGCCCGGTCGATAACTGCTGTCGATCCGCGCCATGCGCCCCCTGAGGGTTTCCATCAGCTCCGGCAGTTTCTCGAGGCAGCTCACCAGGTCGGGCAAGTCGACATCATAGGTATTCTCCACGCTGATGGACTGCCGTCGGCTGTCGTTGTGCACCAGACGCTCATCGATCCCACGAGCCAGGCTCCAGAGCCGCTCACCGAAACTGCCGAATTCGCGCACCAGTGCCAACTTGTCCCATTCACGCAGCTGCAGGCAATCGACGATGCCGAGCCGGTTCAGCTTATCGGCAGTGCCCTTGCCCACACCATGGAGCTTGCTGACCGGCAGGGCCGAGACAAACTCCTCGACCTGGTCCGGGGTGATGACAAACAACCCATTGGGCTTTTTCCAGTCACTGGCGATCTTGGCCAGGAACTTGTTCGGCGCGACGCCGGCGGACACAGTGATGTGCAACTGATTGGTACACGCCGGCGAATGTCCTGGGCGATGCGGGTGGCGCTGCCGCCGAAATGGGCGCTGGCGGAGACGTCCAGGTAGGCCTCGTCCAGGGACAGCGGCTCGATCAGGTCAGTGTAATCGCTGAAAATCGTATGAATTTCCTTCGACGCTTCCCGATAGGCGTCCATCCGCGGCTTGACGATGGTGAGGTCCGGACAGAGCTTCAAGGCGTGGCCGGAAGACATGGCCGAGCGCACGCCGTAGGCCCGCGCTTCGTAGTTGCAGGTGGCAATCACACCCCGCCGATCCGCCGAGCCACCCACAGCCAAGGGCTTGCCGGCCAGCCGCGGATCATCGCGCATCTCGATAGCGGCATAAAAACAGTCACAGTCGACATGGATGATTTTACGTTGCGTCATAGCGGAACAGGGTGTGCGACGAATCGGGCCACCAGTATCGCACCGGCACCTGTATATAGCACCAGTAGTTTGAAAGATCCTTCGTTGAGGCCCGAAAACGCCTACACAAATTTACTTCTTCAATCGCAACGAACCGCCCAATAGAGCGCCAGCCCTTGCCAGGCCTGCGTCACAGCGCTGTCACAATGCCTTTTACAAGGCTAAGCGCTTGAAGCGGAACAGTTTTTTAGATCAACAGGCTTGACAGCTGCTCGATCCTCTGTAGAATGCCGCCACACAGACGCGGGATGGAGCAGTCTGGTAGCTCGTCGGGCTCATAACCCGAAGGTCGTCGGTTCAAATCCGGCTCCCGCAACCAAACATCAAGAAAGGCTACTCGAAAGAGTGGCCTTTTTTGTGCCTGCTCATTTTTTGACCACTCGATCAGAGAGACGCCACCTACGACACCCCACGCGCCGCAGGTTGTAGGACAATTTTCTTTAGATTCCGAGCATTTAGCCAGGCAAGGGACGGATCAGTGGTTTATTTCTCCCCTTCGCCTTTTAACGGTTGACACTCGGGCGTTCGCCTGTAGAATGCCGCCACACAGACGCGGGATGGAGCAGTCTGGTAGCTCGTCGGGCTCATAACCCGAAGGTCGTCGGTTCAAATCCGGCTCCCGCAACCAAATACCAAGAAAGGCTGCTCGAAAGAGTGGCCTTTTTTGTGCCTGATGAAAAAAGGCTTCATTACAAATATTTTGTAATTATTTTCTACCGCAGGGATTGGTAACTTCGCTGGTTACCCCCATCCTGTCGCGCATAGCTCAAGAGGTGATTGATGCGCGCACACTCGTCTGACCCGCAAGACTCCGTTACTGCGACACAACCGATCAAGGCCGAGCGACTGCGCTGGCTGGATCGGATCAGTCAGTACCGCCAGCCCATCGGTCTCGCCGTCACGCTGCTGCTATTTGCGATTGCATTGGTTGCCTGCCGCCACTTGCTGCGCGAGCTCGATCTCTACGCCTTGCACGACTCGATTCTGGAAGTGCCCCGGCCTGCCCTGCTCGGCGCGATCGGCGCCACGGTCGTCGGCTTTATCATTCTCCTGGGCTACGAATGGTCCGCCAGCCGCTATGCCGGTGTGACGCTGCCACCGCAAACCATGATCCTCGGGGGGTTCACTGCGTTCGCCATTGGCAACGCCATTGGCCTGTCGCTGCTGTCGGGGGGCTCGGTTCGCTACCGCCTATATGCGCGCCATGGCCTCGGGGCTTCGGATGTCGCCCACATGACGCTCTTCGCCAGCCTGTCCTTGGGCTGTGCGTTGCCGCCGTTGGCCGCCCTGGCAACACTCAGCAACCTGCCCGCCGCGTCTGCCGCGCTGCATTTACCTGCCGCGTTGCTTGGGGCGATTTCCGTGGCCGTGCTACTGCTCACCAGCGCCTTGGCCATTGGTATTTACCGTCGGCGCCTGCCGGACCAGCCCCATCGGGACAGCCTTCTGGTAAAGGCCGGGCGTCGCACCCTGCGCCTGCCGGGCCGGCGCCGGACCTTCCTGCAACTGGTGATTACCGCGCTGGATGTGGCCGCGGCCGCCACGGTGTTGTATCTGTTGCTGCCCGAGGCACCGCCGTTCGGCGCCTTCCTGCTGGTGTACCTGCTGGCGTTGGCCGCCGGGGTGCTCAGCCATGTGCCGGGCGGGGTCGGGGTATTCGAGGCGATCCTGCTGGCCGCGTTTGCCGACAAACTCGGCGCCGCCCCCTTAGCCGCGGCGCTGTTGCTGTACCGCTTGATCTACGTGCTGCTGCCAATGCTGGTGGCCTGCGTGTTGCTGCTGATCAATGAGGCACAACGGCTGTTCCAGACGCGCCAGACCCTGCGGGCAGCCTCGGGGCTTGCCGCGCCGATCCTGGCGGTACTGGTGTTTCTCTCCGGTGTGGTGCTGCTGTTTTCCGGCGTGACACCGGAAATCGACACCCGCCTGGAGCACATCGGTGTCCTGATCCCCCATCGGCTGGTGGACGCTTCGCACTTCGGTGCCAGCCTGGTGGGCGTGTTGTGCCTGCTGCTCGCCCAAGGCCTGCGCCGTCGCCTGTCGGCCGCCTGGATGCTGACCACGGTTTTGCTGCTGGTGGGCGCCCTGCTCTCGCTGCTCAAGGGCTTCGACTGGGAAGAAGCCACGCTGCTGACGCTGACGGCGGCCTTGCTGGCAGTATTCCGGCGCTCCTTTTATCGTCCGAGCCGCCTGACCGAATTGCCCTTCTCCCCGCTGTTCCTGATCGCCAGCCTCTGCGTGCTCGGCGCGTCGATCTGGTTGTTGCTTTTTGCCTACCAGGACGTGCCCTACAGCCATCAACTTTGGTGGCAGTTTACCCTCGATGCCGACGCCCCTCGCGGCTTGCGCTCTCTCTTGGGGGCTGCCGTGCTGTTGGTGGTGGTGTCCCTGACCTGGTTGCTGCGCACGGCACGGCCGGTGATCCATTTGCCGACGGCAGGAGAACTGGAACGGGCCAAAACGGTCCTCATGGCATCGTCGCAACCCGACGGCGGCCTGGCCCTGACCGGTGACAAGGCGCTGCTGTTCCACCCCAACGACGAGGCATTCCTGATGTATGCCCGCCGTGGTCGCAGCCTGGTGGCGTTGTATGACCCGATCGGCCCTACCCAGCAACGGGCCGAAATGATCTGGCAGTTCCGCGACCTGTGCGACATCCACCATGCCCGTCCCGTGTTCTATCAGGTGCGCGCCGAAAACCTGCCCTACTACATGGACATCGGCCTGACGGCCATCAAGCTGGGCGAGGAAGCACGGGTCGACCTCAAGCGTTTCGATCTCGAAGCCAAGGGCAAAGAGATGAAGGACTTGCGCTACACCTGGAACCGCGGCACCCGTGATGGCCTGTCGCTGGAGATCCACGAGCCGGGCCAGGCGCCGATGGACGAACTCAAGGTCATTTCCGACGCCTGGCTGACCGGTAAGAACGTGCGGGAAAAAGGTTTCTCCCTGGGGCGTTGCAGCGACGACTACCTCAAGCATTTCCGCATCGCGGTGATTCGTTTCGAGGGCCGGCCGGTGGCGTTCGCCAACCTGCTGGAAACACACAGCCACGAACTGGCCAGCCTCGACCTGATGCGTGCCCACCCCGAGGCGCCGAAACTGACCATGGAATTCATGATGGTCGGCCTCATCCAGCATTATAAAAACCATGACTACGCCCGCTTCAGCCTCGGCATGGTCCCGCTGTCGGGCTTGCAACCGCGGCGCGGCGCACCCTTGACCCAGCGCCTGGGTTCGATGGTGTTCCGCCGTGGCGAGCAGCTCTATAACTTCCAGGGGCTGCGCCGCTTCAAAGACAAATTCCAGCCTGACTGGGAACCTCGTTACATGGCCGTGCCCGCCGGACTCGATCCGCTGGTCGCGCTGGCCGATACTGCCGCCCTGATTGCGGGCGGCCTGACTGGACTGGTGAAACGCTGATGATGCAACGCTCCTGGCGATACGTAGTGGCCGCCCTGCTGGTGCTGGCGGTGATTCTCGGTGGCGGTTACTGGTACTGGAACCGCCCGGCCCCACAACCCACCCTTGAACAACTGGCGCCCGCCGATGGCGCCGCACTGACCCGGGTCACTCCCGGCGCCAAGGCGCTTGCCCGGGTGCTGGTGGCGGTCAATGAGGACCAGAAGCTCAGCGACTCGCAATTGACGACCCTCAGCCGCAGCGGCTCGGCGCAGATCGTCCAGGTGATCCTGCCCAAGGACTGCATGCTGCAAGGCCGTGCCCTGCAAGCCGGCCTGAGGGAACTCCAGGGCCCAGCCACGCTGGTCAGCGGCATCGGCCCTGGCGCCGTGCTGGCTTGGCGCTGGCTGGCCGAGCAGAAGGACGACAAGGCCAAGGCCGTGTCGGTGGACCTGGCCCTGGAAAAACCCGGCTGCACCCACCTGTTGCCTAAAAGCGCAGCCCATGGTCATTGGCTGGTGGCCTGGAACGACAACCCCGACGACACCAGCGCCGGTTTCGTCAGGGATCAGAAAAACGCCGAAACCAGCATCAGCGACTACGACATCAACCTGCCGCAAGTGCTGAACAACGAGCTGCGCAAGATCCTGGTGGGCGCCGATAAGGGCAAAGGTGGCCTGAGCATTCCAGTGGTGGAAGTGCCTGCCAGCCAGGCGCGGGATACCGTGACCCTGTTTCTCTCCGGAGACGGCGGCTGGCGTGATCTGGACCGCGATGTAGCCGATGAAATGGCCAAGATCGGCTACCCAGTGGTCGGCATCGACACCCTGCGCTACTACTGGCAGCACAAGAGCCCTGAGCAGAGCGCGGCGGACCTGACCGAGCTGATGCAACACTACCGGCAGATCTGGGGCACCAAGCGCTTCATCCTGACCGGCTACTCCTTCGGCGCCGACGTGTTGCCGGCGATCTACAACCGCCTGCCGGCCACCGAACAACAGCGGGTCGACGCGATCATCCTGCTGGCCTTCGCCCGCACCGGCAGCTTCGAGATCGAAGTCGAAGGCTGGCTCGGCAACGCCGGCACCGAAGCCGCCACCGGCCCGGAAATGGCCAAGCTGCCAGCCGAGAAAGTGGTATGCATCTACGGCGGCGAAGAAGCCGACGAAAGCGGCTGCACCGACAAAACCGCCGTAGGCGAGGCCATCAAGCTGCCTGGCGGCCACCACTTCGACGAAAACTACCCGGCCCTGGCCAAGCGCCTGATCGATGAGATCAACAAGCGCCAGAACAAGACAGCCGAACAGTAAGCAGATACAAGCCTGACAAAAGCCCCGGCAGCCTTACGGTTGCCGGGGCTTTTTTGTGCCCGTACGGCTTACACACAACCCTCTGTGGGAGCGGGTTTGTTCGGGCAAGGCGGCGGGTTCTGCTCGATCAATGAACATATGGGCACCCGAAAGGGGGGCAAAACCCG
>NZ_JABAEE010000083.1:0-26870 GCF_023701885.1 Pseudomonas sp. CG7
TTGTGGGGCTGTTGCTACGGTTTGGTTTTTGTGTTGATTATCGGGGGGGGCGTTGTGGCGGGTATTCTGGGCTAATTTAGCCTATGCCTGTATTTAGGGGGGGGGGGGGTGGGTGGGGTAGATACAGTGCTGGGCCGAGAGCTGCATCGTTTGGCTGCGGACTTCAACGCGGTGCAGAAAATGAACGATCTTCACGCTCCGCTCATCGCGCTTAACGGTTACGTGAAAGATATTCTATAAACCCCAGCGCTCGTTCCGTTGAGTTCCTGATCGCAGACCTTAAACGCTATTGAGGCTCGAACGATGACCCGCCAACAGCTTGTGCAGATTGATCTAAACGAAGTGATGAGTGCCAACGAGCTCCATTCCACCCTGAGGGATGCGCTCGGCTTCCCCGGCTGGTACGGCTGTAACTGGGATGCCTTCTGGGACGCAATTACCGGATTAGTGGAGATGCCCGTGCACCTGAAAATTTCCGGGTGGGATGCGTTATCCAGGCGCTTACCCAAAGATGCCGAACTCATGCAAAAGTGCCTTGAAGAGCTGAGCCTTGAGTATCCATCGTTCGCGTCAAATGTAGAGTTCGACTGAACGCGAGAACGCGGCGACGGCTGGCGGTGCGACACCCAAGGTCATCGACCCGCAGTTGTACTGCCAGCATCAAGAATATTTGCTGGACTACGACCGCGCAGAGATGAATAGCACATTTGCAATGGCCGCCCCTTCCCCACCTTCTGGCCCATCAGGCAACAAGCGCTTCAAGTAACCAAGGAATGTCTACCGCATTGAAGGACTCAGAGTGATGTCAATTTCCATAGGGACTTTCTTCTACCCGTACCTAAAGTTTCTCCACGGCGCGGCCTACAACCTGCACCAGATCCTGGAGGGGCTTGGCGTCGTCTCATCGACCTTCAACGGGCGTAACGACGCCGGGCAAATCATCGGAACCTACTGGTCGCCCGACGAAGCAATGGTGAACACGCTTGGCTGTCTGATAATGCTGTCGCTGCTGCTGATACCCTTGCTGGCAGCAGCCGCCTATACGGTAGGCAAGAAGCGTGGCGTGCTCATCTTCTTGGCGCTCTTGCTCCTACCGGGAGCGTTGAACTGCCTGGGCCTTTTCCCCAACATCAATTACCTGCCCATCCGTTACGCCATCAATGGCGTTGGGAAACTGGGCAGCGAGATCGGGCTGATCCCCTTGTTGATGCTTTGCGCCATCACCGGATGGGCCGTCATGGTGCTTATCTATGACAACCTCAACCTGACCGAACGCTTCCGTCAGATATACGATCACTTCTGGTTTCCACTGGCATTGGTCGCCGCGGTGTTCTTCGTGGCGGACAACGGCGCCAATGAAGACACCGCATTGCTGAAGGAGGCGACAGCGAGCATCCAGGAGGCCAGCGCGTTCCTGCTGAGCCAGATCAAGCGCTACGATGATTACTGCAGGGCGAATGGCCTGGATAGCCTGAAGTCCTGCCAGTGGAGCAGCGATTCACAATGGACCTTTACCCACATCAAGGAAGGTGAAACCAGCTACTTCATGGATTTCGCACCGAACGACTCCAAAGGCTTCTACGCCGCGACGAGAAGAACCATAAGCGACGAGGATGTGATCGCCATCCGCAAAGAAATCAACGACTACAATCTACGGTTGTGCCCCGTGAAGCACTTTTCCAATGGCATGTCGCGCTCATCGCCACTCTCCAGCACCTGCGAGTACGTCCCCCGTGGCTTTTGCTTGAACAATCCTGATGGCCCACCCGGCCTTGTGGACAACAATATCAGCAGTCACACCGTAGCCTTGGCCAGCGAATGCATCGTTCCCTGGCTTGCTGGTGTCAAGCCCTCCTTGAAGCAGCAGTTGGCGCTGGTCGGCCAGCATGACAAAGCCAAGAATCACCGTTGGCTGTATTTCCTTGCTGTTGCTGTGGCGGTCGGAGCGAAGGTGGCCTTGGCGACTACCAAGCTGTGCTTGATTGATGCGCGGCCTGAGGCTGATAGGCGTCGGGTTCTTAGGGTTGCTCGGCATAGGCTGGGACAGTGGATTCGGGGAACGAGGCGACCGCTGGTTGGTTTCGGGCGGTTAGCATGGTGTGCGGCCATCGGGGTAGCCGAGGTGCTTAAGCGGGGGATAGCGCGGCGAGACTAGCATTGTACCGGTAGACAAACCGGCGGCAGGGCATTTTACGCTAGGCCAATCTAGCAACAAAGGAGCCGGATCTGTTTCAGCAAATGAGAATAAATCCGCCCCCTTTCGCCGCCCCTTACACCGGTTATCAGACTCGCAGGTTTCCTCTAGCTGCGTTTTTTACAGGGATGTCCGTCTTTTCAATTAACCCCCATCGTCCCTATCTGTCCTTCATTCAGCACTGCCCCTGAGAATATTTCCGCAGTCGCTAGCACGCCCTGGCGCGATAAAGTGTCGCGGAAATAGCCGAATAAGGTAAACGGAGCGTCTATTTAGAGAGACGTTGGTAGAACCACCTTGGGCGTTAAGAGGAGCAAAAGTCTGAAAATGCAGACGTATGAATGCGTCGGAGAGCTGCGGGGATGGTCTTGGATTGGTGCCCAGGCATTAGTGACTGAATGGAATCGAGCATCCTCCACTTTCCTTGTAGGCCTAAGCTATTAGGAAAGTGAAGGAGTCAGGACCTGAGAACTCACGAGGATTCCCTGAGGCAAGGCTTTCATGCATAGAACAACCCGGCCATGATGCTGGTGTGTGCGACCGCAAACGGTCTTCAATGTGCGTGATGCATCCGGGTCAGTATACTTCTTGACTGACTTTAGCGTCTAGCTCTTTAGAAAAGTCAAAATCCCCCCATTTCGTAAACCAATATTCGTTATATTTTTTAATTCGCAACAGATTATTTACTGGAATACCGTACATTTGCAAAAGACATCGCTTAGTTTGCTCGCTTACAAATGGGCACACTAAAAGATCCAGCACCAAGTGGACCATCTCTGAATCACCAACAAGAGAATCCTCCCTCAAACCAAAAAATTCTACGACATATTTCTCCAAAGCTTCTCTGAGAAGAGCATAGCGAGCCTTATTCTCCATATAGAAAAAAAGCGTTACAATAGAGAAATAATTTAGATCAGCCCTTGCCTTATAGCACCCATCCAACAACTCAAATCCGAAACTGTGACCTAGAGTGCCTTCATCCACACGATAGTTTTTACCGAGCTGCCTCATAAGAACGAGAAGGTACATAACTTCTATTTTGGCACTCTTACCATCAGAATTATGAGTCATAACACTGCGACACCTTTCATAAATTACCTGCGATATTAGAGCGCCATAACTAAGCCCTATTTTTTCTTCCTTATAGAACGAAAGAATACGCTGACATATTCGACAAAGCTTTATAGTAGTATTAACCTTCGGAGAAACAGCGTATACAAAAAAAACAAAACCCAACAATGCTTCTATGGATTTTGAAAAACTCTTATCCACGCCACCTACTTTCTCGATTTTGTGATAGGTATCAATTACCCCCCCCACCTTCCTTTCAACCACCGACAGCGAGTAATTCAATATCTCGCCATATCCAACTCCAGAGATTGCTAATATAGACTTGAAATCTGTGATCAGAGTAGATCGACCAATATATATACTCCCTCTTGGAAGCGCTTCTCCTTCCTTAATATCAGGAGAAATCTCATAGACCAGCGCTCGATCAAATAAATCTGATATTCGCTTCTTTGCTATTGTAATCGGAGTAATTATCGGCCTACCTAAGGTCTCTTCCTTCCCCTTATTTAGAGACAACTTATACTTTTTCAAACTTTCTTGCAGAGTCATTTTTATTTGATGACATACGTCATCATCATTATAAAATATGAAATAATCATCCACATAGCGATAAATCTTGAAATCTGAATTAGCTATATAACCATTCCCAAGCAATTTCCCACCAACATCTATATCAACTGCCTGAAGAATTATCTCTGCGAAAATCCTTGAAACCTCGGGACCAATTAATATCCCGTTTGTCTCATTATAATTTAACCTCTGCATCAGCGTGTCAAACTTACCCGCAAATGATGCTGTAATCGCCTTAAGGTTTTTCTTGGCAAATTCCTTGCCATATATCGCCCAAGCCAGCGAATGCGTATAAATACTATCAAAGCATCCAGAAACATCTAATTTTGTCAAACTCCTAAAGTCACGCTCACTACGAAGATGCTCTCTAGATTCATAAAACTTAAAAACATTGCTAAATCTTTCATAAACAAAAAAAGATTTTAAGTTTTCATAATTTTCGCCATCGACTTCTACTAATGCATCAAATCTATTCTGGCTTTCTATTTGAGAACGATAGTCTATAAAGGTACATCCAGCAATTCGCCTTGGTGATCGCAAACTAAACTCACTACGACCAGTATAGTAAACCATTAAGTCTTTATATTTATCGTAAAAATCCACCACCAGAACCTGCCCTCTGGGATGCATTAGGGATAGCTGACGCAACTGATCCTGCTTGTGCGTCGTAGAAAAAACAAATGGAACAGTATGGAAATTATCTCCCTTCTCTAAAACGATTACAGACGTGGTCTTACATCCTTCTTTCACATGCTTGATTGGCTTAGCAGGTTGAACACCTAAAACCAATTTCACAAGATTATCCAGGACTTCATCAACGAATCTCCACGAAATCCTTTCGCCGTGAATTTTTATAGAGTAATCGCATAAAAACCTGTAGAAGTAACGATTTGAAAATACTATTGGAACCTCATAAGGAAGCACGTCAGACAACACTACCCTTTCGACCGGAAAATTTATAGACAATGCTTTTTTTCTAGACATGCTTCCACCCTCTTGAAAGCTCAGAAAGTTCTTTAGAATCAAAATTTCTGAACAACTTTTCCTTAAACCCCTTTTCGAAAGACAACTTAGAAAGCTTCCTTTTTAGCGAAGGACTGACGACAGATGAGACCTTACTTAAGTAAAATTTATCAAGACCAGAAAGCTGCGCCGTATCAGTGATATACTTATTACTAAAATAAACACCAATAAACGCATTACTTTTCCTGTTAAACAAACGCATATTTCCCGTCAAAAATAGACAGCGCAACAGCAACTCCTCAGCAGCCTTTCCTGGAATAAAAGCAAACTTTTTAGAATAATCCAGGAAAGCTTTCTCGACACGCGCCTTATATTTATTAAATTTTCGCTGACTTAATCTCACACCTGAAGTGCTACTAGACACGTCAAAGGTATATCCTAAATAATCAAATTTCCCCTTTTGCTCATCAAGCAAATTAATAGGCTTTGTTTTATCATTAAAAACCAGACCTCTTGACTTTAAAATAATACCAAGATTGGCCAAATAATTATCCGACAACTCCTTCCGCTCCGGCGCATACATCAGCAGCATGTCATCTACATATCGCGCGTAATAAAACAGACCTTCCTGACGCTTAATTTCAGAATCTACGCTGGACAGATATATTTCAGACAAATAAGCACTAACCCCTATTCCACGCGGCAAGCCTTTATCATCGCCTGAAACTGCAACATAGTCCTTCATAAGACGTGTCAGCATTCTTTTGATTAGCACTGATAGTTCAGGAGACTGATGAATCTCATCTAGCAACTCTTTATGCCGAACAGATTCGTAGAACGATTCAACATCAGATCTGATAATGTATTTAGGAACTCCATCTAGAGTTAGAGACTTTATTTGACTGACCAAAATATCGCGCGAAGGCATACGGAGTTCGTAAAGAGCCTTTAGCGCTTGCTGAACAAATCTAACGGCTAGAATCTGATCTAAAGTAGTTCCAACCCCATAAACCTTTTTCCCTGCAACCATATTTGGCAGCAAAGCTATGTCTATTCTGAACCCCTTACCGCTAATAATTTTTGAGACTTTTTCGAGCTCACCCTCAATCAATTCCACATGTTGAGCTTTACGCTTCTCTAAGACTCTATTGATTCTTGAAATTCGTCTCTCGTAAAACTCCTGATTTATCTTTCCAATTCTAAAACAATATCGAGTATATGATCGAAGTCTATTGATCCTGTAGAGTTTGATTCTTATTTCGAAAGCCGCAGGGATGTGTCGAGCTTCAAGATCCCCTCCCTTCTCTCGATCACTTTTCAGTATTTCATTAAGATTTCTTATTGAGAATGCCTGATCCATAAACGATTAAACCCTTAAACTTATAATCCATCTGAGGAGTTGGAATGCAGAGGGGAAATGAACAATGCTTCCTTGTCTACAGTACCGACCTCACTTTCGGTTTAGCTAGGCTAGATACAAGAGGAGACTATTGCGGTTAAAAATAGCTACGCTGAGGGCGTGAGACATTGGGACGACAAAGGGGACGGTTTTATTTAAAGGGTCCCGCCACAAAAAAATCGCCCCCCTGCTTTAACAGCCAAAACTTATTATTTGCAACGTAGATGACATTCTGACCGCGCCTTTTTTCTTCTTAGGAGTTTGATGGCGGCTGAATGTAAATCACCTGTTTATCTCGACCAACCAACAAACCGACGATGAGAAAAATCCCCCCTAAGAAGAAGCCAACAACCCCTAAAAAGCCACTCACCAAGGTGCCGCCAATTGCGGCTCCGGCGGTTTCCGCCCCTGAATGAGCACCGCTAACATTCGTTGCGATATGGCTACCGGTAAAAACAATACCAGCCAACGGAAGCATGAACGCAGCGATGCCTGAGGTGACCAAAAGTCGACGCCATGCCTTGCCAGCAGAGGGAGCGGAGACAGCTATTGCTAATGCAATAATCCATATTACGAAAAAAACAATTGCGCCAGTCCCTCCGGCGGCTTTCGGAGATGCCGCCCCGGCGATTCCTACAACTGTCAAAACAAGAATGGCTAATATCAGTCCCGCGACCAACCCCGCAAGAATTTTCATCCTGAACTCCCGTTTGCACCGCGCCGTATATGCTCGATTCAGGTATAGCAGCAAAAAGCCACTCCTGCCCTGCGAAAATTTGTCACACCTCAGCTAGCAGAAGAAAATCTCGCACGAATGAAAAATAGGCATCTTGGGGCCTTAGGCTTGCTGGAGAGTTCAGCCTCCCTCGGGCACAAAAAAGGCCTTGCTAGGCAAGACCTTTTTCCAATCCGGGCGGCACGTAGCGCTGCTGCCCCTACCTCACCTCAACAATATCCAAAGCCCGATTCGCCAACAGCTCACTCACCTCAATCACCTGCAAAATCCCCAACGCAACACGTCGCCGCGATCCATCCAGATCAAACGCCAGATCACTGATCATGGCATTCGCCGAAGCCAGGTTCTCACTGAGATTCGCAAGCAAACATTCAGAATCCACACTGGGATCAATCCGAAGAATAGAGTCGGTCTTGTCAGACATTTCGCCCTTAGGCTTGGGTTTCAGGTAGTAATCCAACGCGCGAGTGGCAGCGTCGTCGAGCTTTTTGTTGCGGGCAGACTGGGCACGAGATGTGGGTTCGTCTGTTACTGGAGGATTCGGTGTAATTTTGACCATAGTCTTAGCTCTCTTTGGTTGAGGCTACTTCCCGCTCGCGACTAAACGATTGGGAGGCAGCTGTACGCAGGTTAGTCGACCGACGAGCTAAGAAATCGGCGCGCCCGAGGGCGCCCTGCGCACAGCCACCATCAAGTGCAGGGATGGGGAATACCTGACTGATGAACGCTTGAGCGCCTTAGCAACGACGGGCGACTAAACCCGATCACTGATGAGCAGTGACAGGTCCCAAACTACCGGCGCAGCCCAAGGCGGACAAGCCGGCGGATTCTGGCGTAGTTGTAGGCAAAGGCGCAAGGCGATGTGGGCTGGCAAGTTCTGATTGCCCGGTGTCTGTAGGCCTATGCCGACGCTGTTTCTCTTCGACAGGTAGGTCAGCACGGGAAAGGGGTCGGACAATGGAAATAGATAAATCTGCCCTCGTTGTCTCGAACATCAGGGCCACAAAAAAATACCAGCTTCCCTGGGAAACTTATCTATCTGTGCCGTCAGAAGGATCAATAAATGGTGCTAGGTAGAACGTCACGGTGTCTACGAGCAGGTCCACCAGTTCAGGGTCCATGTAACGGTAATCATCGGGAATATCCAGAACATGAAGCCGCTTGTGTTCAAGCAGCCTAGCGTACTCTGCCCGCAGCCGATGCTCGTGCTTGCGCTCCATCACAAAGATGACATCGGCCCAACGGATATCCGCTGGGCCGATAGGTCTGCGTGCGTTGGGGCTAGTGCCCGCCGAGCGAGCGCCGAAACCGGGACGGCGACGCCAGATCGCTTCCGCCGTAGGGCTACGCCATTGGTTGCGGCTGCAAACGAACAGGAGGTTAGTCACTCTTGATCCAACAATTGGCGAGTGGTGCAAATGGGATAGCTCATGCCGAGTTGGCGTGCCCTGTGCAGTTTGTCGGCACGGGTGTATATCAGCTTCCAGTTCTTTTCTGGCCTGGCTTCCTGCGGACGAACCGCTTCGTGCCTACCATCTTTACGGGACTGTGCGCGTCTCCAGCTACGGGTTCTTTCCATGGTCATTTCCTCGTGAGTACCGGGTTCAGCAGCCGCGGTAATACGAGGAGGAAGATATGGTAAGCATTAATCGGGCAGGTGGCTAGACGCTGTAGTAGCCACCTCACATAACGAAAACCGCTCCCCTATTGCTTCAGCCGCATCTCGTTCAACGAAAAAGGCCTCGCACAGCAGGACCTTTTTCGTTGGGCTGCAAGCGGCTTGGGCTACCTCACCTCAACAATATCCAAAGCCCGATTCGCCAACAGCTCACTCACCTCAATCACCTGCAAGATCCCCATTGCAACCCGCCGCCTTGAACCATCCAGATCAAACGCCAAATCACTGATCATGGCATTCGCCGAAGCCAAGTTCTCACTGAGGTTCGCTAGCAGACACTCAGAATCCACACTCGGATCAATCCGAAAAATGGAGTCGGTCTTGTCAGACGTTTCGCTCTTAGGCTTGGGTTTCAGGTAGTAATCCACCGCTCGCGTGGCAGCGTCGTCGATTTTCTTATTGCGGGCAGGCTGAGCACGGGAGACGTGTTCGTTCGTATCAGGGGGATTCGGAGTATCTTTTGCCATTATCTTGTTTCCTGTAATTGGAGCCATCTCCCGCTCGCGACTAAACGATGGGAGGCAGCTGTACGCAGGTTAGTCGACCGGGGAAACAAGAAACCGGCGCGTCCGAGGACGCCCTGCGCACAGCCACCATCGAGTGCAGGATGGGAATCCCGACTGGATGACGCCTTGCACAACCTGTTTCACCCTGGGCGACTAAACCCGATCACTGATGAGCAGTGACAGGTCCCAAACTACCGGCGCAATCCAAGGCGGACAAGCCGGCGGATTCTGGCGTAGTTGTAGGCAAAGGCGCAAGGCGACGTCGGCTCGCGAGTTGCGGTTGCCCAATGACTGACAGCGCCATCTGACGCTTCACATTGCTCCGGCCCTCAATAGCCAGCCCTACCTGCATTGAGGAAACCGGAACAACCACTTCAAGAATCCTCCTACATCGCGCCCCTCTCTTCCCGCGTTAGCGTCTGTGCTGCATTTCAGCGGACGAGATTCACTACGTGGCGACACGCAAAAAAGACATTCCTCAAGTCCGAAACCCGCCCGGCGGCGACGGGCATCACCTCACTTATCGGGACATGAGCGCCAGCGAACTGGCCGAGCGCGACGGCTTACAGCAGGCTTATGAAGCCATGCTTGCCCGGCAATCCGCCTACGAACAAGCGCGCTGGGCCACGGTGGATAACAAGCCGTTATCCAGCGTCGCCGGATGCGTGTTTGCCAAGAGCTGCAAGCTGCCCAACGGCATCATCGATTACAGCAACCCCAACGGCTACGTTCCGGCGGATCTGGTCAAGCAGTACGGCGATCTCATGTGGCTCGGCGGTCGGAACGCCGACCCATCCGGCGCGATCCCCCTTGAGCAGATCGGCGCTGGCGCGGTTCCCGTTACCTTGGGCCGGCTCGCGCTGGGCGGTTCGGCAACTTCCACGGCTGCCGCTGCGGGCAGCACCGTCGGCGCAGCGTTGCTGACCGGCATCGTCGCCCTGCTCTGGCCGTCCAATCTGGGCGATAGCGCGCTTTACAGCGAAGACCAGCTACGCGACCTCAAGCAGGCCCGCAGCCGCGTGCGCCTGAGCATCGAGCAGCAGGCCGACGGCAGTCTCAAGGGGTATGGCTTTTATACCGGCCAGCGTCCCGATTGGGAAATGGTGGATGTTGTTCAGTTCACGTCGCGAGCCGATCAGTTCATCGCCGACTTGGGTGATGGCATCGAACTGATCTGGACGCCGGCTATCAATCCGGCTGACACCCTCGGCATTCCTGCCTTGGAAGCTGCGCCCCAGGCACCGCCTATTTGGATTTATCCGCCTACGCCGATGGCTGACAGCATCATTGTCGATCCGATCTATCCGCCGGAGTACAGGGATTTCATTCTGGTGTTTCCGGCGGATTCGGGGGTTCGGCCGGTTTATGTTGTAGTGAGTACGGCCCATCATGACTACCACCCGAAACCAGCCTTTTTACCTGCATTTCCAACTGCGAAATGGGCGCCATCCAAAACCCGCATGAAAGGCGGAGGGTTGCGTCCTCGCTGGAAGGACAATGAGAAATTCATATATGAATGGGATTTCCAACATGGCGCAGTGGAAAAATATAACAAGCGAGGAAAACACTTGGGCGAATTCGACCCTATTACGGGGGCCCAAACCAAACCAGCCAACCCAACGAGGTGGGTAGAACCATGAGACACAAAATAATGGGCGTCATTGCCGGCGATGACTTTGCCTCATACGAAAAAACGCTCTGCATTGACAGTCAGGCTCTAGCAAAAATAATGAACTGGACCAAAGAAGAGAATTATTTTTACGACTACGAACTGAACACATCTCAAATTGAAGCATTGGAAAATGCTTGTTCAATAGAGCTGCCCCGAAACCTGGTGCTTTTTTTAACCAGCAGCAACTAACTTTCAGAACGAGGGCAAGGTCAAGCACTGACGCCGCCCCGCCCCGCGCCGGGCGGGCTTACGTTGGCCTAGGTCCTATTCCGATGCTTCAGCGCTGTGCACCACCACCAGCAACTGCGCCTGAACATCACCCACCGAGCGCAGGCGATGGGGTTTTTGCGCGTTGAAATGCAACGCATCGCCGCGATTCAACACGACGCGCTCGTTCATAAAGTCCACTTCCACCTGGCCTTCGTGAACGAACAGGAACTCCTCGCCCGTGTGTTCCTTGAACGCATGATGCGCGGCGAATTCGGCCGGGGGGTAGAGGATGAAGGGCAGCAAGGTTCGCTCGGAAACCTGGTGAGCCAACACGGCGTATTCAGCGCTGCCAGGGTTCGCCGCCAGGGATTGGCGATCTTCACACCGCACCAGGCTGTAGCTGTCGAGCGAGACGTTTTCCTCGGAGAACAACTCCTCGACTTTTACGTTCAACGCCTTGGACAGCTTGAGCGCCGTGGCGATGGAGGGCGTGCTCAGACCCCGTTCCACCTTGGACAGGTAGCTCTTGGTCATCCCGGTTTTTTCAGCCAGGACGTCCAGCGTCATACCGAGTTTTTTTCTGAGCAATTTCAAGCGAATGGACATAGGTAACCCACATTTCCAGGGAAACGGACAATCTGCGATTGCAAATGACACTTTGTGTCATATAGTCTATTTAGTATCATTAGCACCTCCATCCCACAGCTTCCATGACGCGGATCAAGAACGGTCAAAGAACGAATCAGGAGAACTGACATGAGCAAGACACTGGCGACGCCCAAGGACCAATTGGTCCAGCATGCTGTCAACCAGATGCAGAAATCACTGCCGGATAATACGTGGACTGTGCGACAAAAGCTGGCCCTGACCTGTCGCATCCTGTTCGAAAACGGTCACGACTCCGGCCTCGCCGGGCAGATTACCGCGCGCGGGCCGCAACCTGGCACTTACTACACCCAGCAACTGGGCCTGGGGTTTGACGAGATCACCGCCGGCAACCTGCTGTTGATCAACGAAGACCTTGAGGTCCTGGAAGGCCACGGCTTTCCCAACCCGGCCAACCGGTTTCACACCTGGGTCTACCGCGCCCGGCCGGATGTGAATTGCATCATCCACACCCACCCGACCCACATCGCCGCGCTGTCGATGTTGGAAGTGCCGCTGCAGATTTCCCACCTGGACCTCTGCCCGTTGTACGAAGACTGCGCGTTCCTGGAAGGCTGGCCGGGCGTGCCCGTGGGCAACGAGGAAGGCGAATTGATCGCCGGCGCCCTGGGTGACAAGCGAGCGATTCTGCTTTCCCACCACGGTCAATTGTCCACCGGCGAAACCGTGGAAGAAGCCTGCAACATCGCCCAATTGATCGAGCGCGCCGCGAAGCTGCAATTGCTCGCCATGGCCGCCGGCGAGGTGAAGCCGATCCTGCCGCACCTGGGCCGCGACGCCCACGACTGGAGCGCCCGTCCCAAGCGTCACGCGGCCGCCTTCAACTACTACGCCCGGCAGAACCTGCGCCAACATGCCGATTGCCTGAACTGAACCCAATAGGAGCGACGCCATGTCTACCCCCAACATCCACGGCATCATCGGTTACACCATCACGCCCTTCTCCGCCGACAGCCAAGGCTTGGACTTGGACGCATTGGGGCGGTCCATCGACCGCCTGATCGACAGCGGCGTGCATGCCATCGCGCCCTTGGGCAGCACCGGCGAAGGCGCTTACCTGAGCGACGCGGAGTGGGACCAGGTCAGCGAGTTCAGCATCGCCCACGTCGCCGGCCGGGTGCCGACCGTGGTCAGCGTGTCTGACTTGACCACCGCCAAAGCGGTGCGCCGCGCGCGTTTTGCCCAGGATCACGGCGCCGATGTGGTGATGGTCTTACCGGCTTCCTACTGGAAACTGAGCGAGGCGGAAATCCTCAGGCACTACCAGACCATCGGCGCCAGCATCGATGTGCCGATCATGCTTTACAACAACCCGGCCACCAGCGGCATCGACATGTCCGTGGACTTGATCCTGCGAATTTTCAACGCGGTGGATAACGTCACCATGGTCAAGGAAAGCACCGGCGACATCCAGCGCATGCACAAGCTGCAACTGCTGGGCGAAGGCCAGGTGCCGTTCTACAACGGCTGTAATCCACTGGCGCTGGAAGCTTTCGCGGCCGGTGCCAAGGGCTGGTGCACCGCCGCGCCGAACCTCATCCCGCAACTCAATCTCGACCTGTACGCGGCCGTGTTGGCCAACGACCTGAGCAAAGCCCGGGCGCTGTTCTATCGTCAATTGCCACTGCTGGATTTCATCCTCAAGGGCGGCTTGCCCGCTACCATCAAGGCTGGTCTGCGCACCCTCGGCCTGGAGGTCGGCGACCCGCGCTTGCCGGTGTTTCCGCTCGACGAGTCGGGGAATGACCGGTTGCAAGCGATGCTGAAGCAACTGCTCTGATTCGCCCTGCCCTGCGGCCCGGCGGGTGGCGACTCAAAACGTCAACCTGTCGGTCGCTTCACTTCATTCTCAAACTGCAAGACTGCGAGGCGTGAGATGGACACCTATAAACCGCTGCACTGCGACCTGCACGACTACCTGGAGATTGCCTGTCTGTGCGGCTATACGCTGGACATCGAACTGACTGACGGCCAACGCGTGACGGCTCGGGCGATTACTACGCGGACCGCTTCCACGCGGGAAGAGTTTCTCGAAATCGAAACGGCGGACGGTCGTCAGGAGATTCGTCTTGACCGTTTATTGGCGATTACGCCGTTGGATAAGAACGCCAGGTTTGGGCGGGTTGTGTTGATGGAGGGTGACCAGGTTAGTCAGTGAAATGGATCTGCTGACTGACGCACCGCTATCGCGAGCAGGCTCGCTCCCACAAGGGACTGTTGCGCCTGGGACTCAACGGGCATCCAGTTATTCCCGTGGCTAGGTAGCTTGCTCCTGCCGGGCTGCGCAGCATCCCTAATCATTCAGGCAGTAGTGGGGCAGAGGCTTTGTTTCATCAAGCTATTTGCGAGGTCCTTTTGCTTTCAGCTTTTGTCACTTTCTTGCCCTTGTGCTCAGACTCCCATCCTTTACAAGCCAGGGCCACATGCTTGGGAATCATTGAGGTCCCACTGCTGTAAGCGGTAATAGTGCGACGGGTAAAGCCCAGCTCCTGCGCGGCGGTGGTCAACGAGAGTTTGTTGGCAGCCATCCAGCGTATGAAGGCCTGGGTCGGCATCACCTCACCGGCTTGCTCCAGCGCCAACCGATGCAAAGTGACGGCCGCCAGTTCCAGGTCATCCCCCCAGCTCACATCGAAGCCCCATTCTCCCACTTGGGAGGTGCCGAACAACGACAGGTCTTCCAGGGGCTTGAGCACCGGGAATTGTCGGATGTAATCCCGCAGGTCAACGTCGTAGCGCTTACCGTTGGCAAACTCCACCTGCAAGGCATGTTTACCGGGGACAGGCTTCACGCTGCTGATTCTGGCTTTGCTGATCATGGGTCAGCTCCTCCGATTCTGTTCGTTCCACACACGCTGCAGGTCAGCCGTATGTTCTGCCGCCCACGCCAAGGCGGCTTTCAGGGATTTAGAGTTGGCCCCTTTACCAAGCACCTTGAGCCCGTCGATCTCTACCAGTGACTCACCATCCGGCGTTTGCACATGAAAATGCGGCGGCGCATGATCGTCCGGGTAGATTTTTATTTTCCAGTTACGGTCGCTGTGTACGGTAGCCATGCCAGGCATGCTAGGGAATTTTTTTCTCTAGCACAAGGTCAGGCGTCAGATGCTGAGCGTGACCCCTTTTCCCGCTAAAGCGCGATTAGCAGTCGTTTGTCACGGTGATTAATAATCAAGACTTTCCATCACCTTCTCCGAACAATCCCATCCCCTTTTCGCCCGCCCAAGAACTCAAGAAAAAACGCCCACTCGAATTTCCTACGCACACGCACAAACGCATCAGCCACCTTATCGATTTCGGATCTCGCCCCCTCTGCGCTGTCATAAGTCAGCGCGCAGACTGTTCCATCTGGAAAGAAGACGCTGTAATCATAACGAGGCCCCACCCAAACCCCATCGACCCATCGGCCGCCCACCGATTTTTTGTTGATCACGCAGCCTTTGTAGTTTTCTACGAATTCCATATCGCACCTCACGAAATCAAGCACCGTGATAGCGCGACACGTTTCGAGCGAAATCTCGCGATATCGCCTTCAGCATACGGCCCTCAAAATTTCTCGCGCACCTGTTGGAAATGACAGTAATTAATAACAACTAGCCACAAGTAAGCAGCCGTTAATTCTGTTTGGCTATAAACCCCTCAAAAATTCTTTCCACTCCATCCCTTCCCGCAAAACTTCCATCCGCTCCAGCAAACGCTCCGCCCACTCCCCGCCTCGATAATGCCCGCTTCACTCACCCAAGCGCTGCAACCGAGCACCCGTGTACCTCCCATGAATCTACGCACCTTCATTCGCAGCTACTGCCTCAACGCCAGGCTCGCCACGAATGCCCTGACCCGCCTGCACAAATCCCTCTCCTCCCTGGCCGCCTACTTGGCCCAGCAGGGCTTCGATTCCAACCTATGGCCGGCCACCCGTGACGAAGCCGCGCTAGACCCTCGTATCAACACCCTCTGCCCAGAGCTGGCGACCACCGTATTCAGCCACGCCCGCGAGGGCATCATCCTCGTCGACCCCTACGGTCGGGTCATCGCCGTCAACGAGGCCTTCACCCGCCTCACCGGTTACAGCCAGGAAGAGGTGCAGGGCCGCGAGTTGAATGCCCATCGCATGGTCCGCCGCCTCACCGCTTTTTACGCGCCGATGAAGAACGCCCTGGACTTCCACGGCCACTGGTCCGGCGAGATCCAAAGCAACCACAAGGACGGCCGCGAGATGACGTCGCGGATCAGCATCAGCGCGGTGCATGACCGGCACGGCAATGTTCAGCACTACGTGGCGCTGCTTGGCGATATGACGCAGATGAAGCAGCGCTTGCAGTTGCTTGAGCGGGATGCGCGGTATGACGCACTCACGCAGTTGCCCAATCGGTTGTTGTTGGCCGAGCGGATGCGGCAGGCGTTGGGCAAGGCGCGGATTCATCAGCAGAAGGTGGCGATCGCGTTTATTGACCTGGAGGGGTTCAAGGCGTTGAACGACAGTTATGGGCATGACTGGGGGGATCGGGTGTTGCAGATTGTCGCGGCGCGGATCAATGCGACGTTGCGTGAGGGCGATACGTTGGCGCGCCTTGGGGGTGATGTGTTTGTCGCAGGGCTGGTGGGTGTGCAGGCGGTGGAGGACAGCGAGCGGTTGCTCAAGCGGATGCTGGCGGCCGCGAATGCGCCGATTCTGATTGGGGCGCAGACGGTGGAGATCGCGGCGAGTATCGGGGTGGCGTTTTACCCTGAGCATGGGCAGGAGATCGATGGGCTGATCAGTAAGGCGGATCAGGCGATGTATCTGTCGAAGAAGGCCGGGGGTAATCGCTTGGCGTTTTGTCCGACGCGGTTTATTTCGCTCAATAGCGAAGCCTGACGGTGGTGCCGACGGTGCGTTCGCTGCCGGTCATGACGCCGTAGTCGCCGGCGCCGAGCAGTGAGTAGACGGCGGTGATGTAGTTGCGGTCGAACACATTGCGCACCCAGCCTTCCACTTCCCAGGCGCGGTCCTGGCTGCGCAGGCCCAGGCGCAGGTTGGTGAGGCCGTAGCCGGGTTGATAGCTGCCTTCGCCGCCTTCGAGGGTGCCGTAGTAGCCGGTGCGGAAGCTGTAGTCGATGCCGCTGAAGGCTTCCAGGCCGTAGGGCAGCGGGTGGGTGTGGTCGAGGCCGCTGCTGAGGTTCCATTCCGGGGCGTTGTAGAGGCGCTCGCCGCTGAGGTCGCAGGTCCATTGGCCCGAGGCCGGCGGGCACGGGGCGTTGGGGAAACTGCGGTAGCGGGCGTCGCTCCAGGCCACGCCCAGGCGGCCGGTGAGTCGGGGGGTGAGTTGCCAGGCGGAATCGAGTTCGATGCCGCGCAGGCGGACTTTGCCGACGTTGATCAGGTTGTCCCGCAGGGGAGGCGCGAACAGCGAGGTGGGCGGGCTGTAGGTCAGTGCGTGGTAGTCGTCGACGTCGGTCTGGTAGGCGGCGAGGTTGAGCAAGGCGCGTTGATCCCAGAACCGCGTCTTCATGCCCACTTCCAGGGACGTGGCGCGCTCCGGCTCGAAGGTCGGCGCGGTGAACGGGCCGATCACGTCGAAGTTGATGCCGCCGGCCTTGTAGCCCCGCGACCAACTGACGTAGCCCATCACCCCGTCGGTGAAGCGATAGCTGACGCTGAGCAGGCCGGAGACGGTGTTTTCCTTGATCGCATCTTCGCGGTAATAAGCCCGACCGAGGGCGATGTCCCGCAGTAATTGCCCTCCCACCTGGAACACCGGAGGCAAGCCGGTCAGCGGGGCGAGGTTGCTGACATCGCGGGAGACCCAGCCGCCCTTCCGTTCCTGGCTGTAGCGCAGGCCACCGGTGAATTCCAACGGGTCGATCGGGCGCCAGGAGCGCTGGCCGAAAATAGCGCGGCTGTCGCCCTGCTGTTCGCCGTCATACCGCGGCCGGGCGCCATCGAGCAGCACCGAAGGCACCTGCCTCGGATCGGTGAGGCTGACGCCGAAGATTTTTTGCAGTGCCTCCAGTTGATCGCCGACGAACCAGGGCGCCGCGTCCGGGCCAAATTCGGCGTCGATCTGCCGGTCGAGTTGTTGGCGCAAGTAATAGAGCCCGGCGACATAATCGACGGACGATCCGGCGCTGCCGGACAGCCGCCATTCCTGGCTGCACTGCCGATGGCCCAGGTCGGGTTCGGATTGGGCCACCGACAGCGCGGTGCTGTCGCCGTCGCGGCTGGCGCGGTAGTCCCAGTCGCGGGAGGCGGTGATGCTGGTGAAACGCATGGCCTCGTCCAGGTCCCAATTCAATTCCAGCGACACGCCGTTTTGCAGGGTTCGCGGGCGCCCCGGCGCGTCGATGCGGTTTTCCCGTTGGTAAGGGTCGGGCTCCGCCAGCGGATAGCCAAGGAATTTGGCGCGCTTGCGGGTTTGCTCGCTGTAGTGATTGACCAGCAGGACGTTGCCGGCTTCGTTCTGCTCGGCGTAGTCGGCGATCAGGCGGGCGCTGAAGTCGCTGTTCGGCGTCCACAGCAATTGGCCGCGCAAGCCTTGGCTGTCGGAATCGCCGAGGCGGCTGCCGTCTTGCAGGTTTTCCACGGCGCCTTCGCTGGCGCCGTCGAATACGTTGAGTCGCCCGGCCAGTACGTCGTCTTGCAGCGGCCCGGAAAACGTCCCGCGATATTCCCGCAGGCCGCGCTCACCGTAAGTCGCTTCGAGATTGGCTTCGGGCTGGAAGGTCGGTTGGCGGGTGATGATGTTCAGCGCGCCGGCGGTGGTGATCTTGCCGAACAAGGTGCCTTGGGGCCCGCGCAGGACTTCGATGCGTTCGATGTCCATCAACTCGGTGAACGCCATGCCCTGGCGCGCCTGGTAAACACCGTCGACGTAGGTGCCTACACTGCCTTCCAGGCCATCGTTGTAGGCGGTGGCGCCGAAGCCGCGCAGGCCGAAGCCGGCGTAACGGGCGTCGTGACCCGAGACCACCAGGCCCGGAACCCGTTGCTGGATGTCTTGCAGCCGGTGCAGGCCGGCTTCGTCCAGTTGATCGCCGTAGAGGACGTTGATCGGGATCGGCACGTCTTGCGGGTCTTCCTCGCGGCGGCGAGCGGTGACGGTGGTTGCGTCGAGCGTCAGGGCGCTGGGCGCCTCTTGCGCGGCATGGGCCGATGCCCAGGGCAACGCGAAGAGGCCGCCGAGCAAGAGCAGCCGATAACCCAGACCCGGCATGCTAGAACTCCCGGGCCATTTCGCGATGCTCCGTGTCCGGGCAAACCAGTGTATTGATCCGTGCCAGCAGTTCGCGGCTGTCGGCGGGCTTGAGCAGTGCCGCGTCGAAGGCCAGGTCTTGCGGGTAACCTTCCGGCCTGCGTGGCGGGATCGCTGAATACAGCATCACGGGCAGCTCGTGCCCATGGTCGCGCACGTGTCGCAGCAGTTCCCAACCGTCCATGCCGGGCATCATCTGGTCGCTGATCAGCAGGTCGACCGGTTGATCAGCCAGGCAGGCCAAGGCGTCTTTGCCGTTCGCCGCGATGCTGACGTCGAAGCCGTAGCCGGCCAGCAGGTCGTAGAGCCACTCAGTGTTTTGTTCGATGTCGTCCACCAGCAGTACGTGTTTGCCCTGGCCATCGAGCGGCGTGAAGTTGTTGTCGACGATGCCATTCTCCAGTTCGTGTTCCTGGGCGCATTTGAGTTGCAGGCGAAAACTGAAGAGGCTGCCCTGCCCGGTGGCCTGGGGTTCGAGGCGGCTGTCCATGCGTTCCAGCAATTGGGTGACGATGGACAGGCCCAGGCCGCTGCCCTCGAAGCGCTGGGCATTGCGGCCGCGGCGGAAGGGTTGCAGCAGGTGTTCGAATTCTTGCGGGTCGATGCCGATGCCACTGTCGCTCACGCTGAAGCGCAGCTCGACGGTGTCGGCGCTCGCTCCGGGGCCTGCGCTCACTTCGAAACGGATCTGGCCGTTGCGGGTGAATTTCGCCGCGTTCGCCAGGAGGTTCATGAGGATCTGCCGGAGGCGTTTGAAATCGGCCTCCACCAGCGGCGGCAGGTCATCCGCCAGCACGGCTTCAAACGTGTTGCCCTGGCGGGCGGCGAGAAAGCCTGCCTCGTCTGCGATCTCCTGCAGGAAGCCGTACAAATAGTCCGGCGCAAGGGTCAGTTGCATCTGCTCGAGTTCGCCACGGGAGAACTCGAGCATCTCGTCGATCAGTTCCAGTTGCTGGCGGGCGTTGCGCTCGATCGTCGCTTGATAGTCGCGGTTGGGCCCGGCATGCAGAAGACGCGCGTAGTCGATGATGCGCACCAGCGGCGAGCGCAGGTCGTGGCTGATGCGCGCCATCAATGCACTGCGGGCCGCGAGGGAGTCGCGCAGCTGCGAGGTGCGCAGGGCCACGGTGCTTTCCAGGCGTTCGTGCTCGGCTTGGCGTTGTTGTTCGAGGGTGGACAGGGCGTGTTTTTCACGGTTGCGGCTGCGGGCGACTTCCATGATCAAAGTGCACACCAGAAACGCCACGCCCGGCAAGGTGGACGACAGGCTGTATTTGCTTTCCGGCGTTTGCCAGGGCAGTTGTTCTTGCGGGAAGAAAATCCGCATCAGCAGTTGCCCAAGCAGTAGCGCCGGAACCAGCCAGGCCATCCAGTTGTAGCTCAGGCGTGCGCGCCAGGCCATGAACAGCGTGGCGAGCAGTACGCCATAGAAACTGAACAGGGACATCTGGACAATTTGCGCGCCCTGGACCGGATCGATTTTCAGCCACCAGAGTCGGCCGAAAATACAGCCCAGCAGCGGCACCCAATAGCTCCAGCCAATGATTATGGGCAATCGGGCAACCTGCAACAGCACGCGGAAGTAGGCCAGGAACAGCACGAACGAGAATGCGCTGGCGCAGGTCAGCAGCTCGCGTGTCCAACCCAGCGCCGAGGGCCAGTAGATCAGGTAGCCGTTGAGGATACAGGTCAGCAGGATATAGCTCAGGACCGCGCCGGCGTTCACGGTGAGCAGTCGAGAGCGCAGGATCCAGCCGACGATCAGGCCGAACGGCACCACCAGCAGGACAATGCCGAGGCTGAGTCCGTCGCTCAGGTAGGTCTGTTGCTGACTGCGCAGCAACGCCGGTTCGGACCACAGTTCCGGCTCCAGCAACATCTGGAAGTGGCTGGCCACGCGGACGAATACCGTGGTGCTCTCCCCCGCCGCCAGCGAGACCGGGAACGCCGGCTGACGCGCCGCTGGCTGGAGCCATTCGACCAAGGGATAGGCAGCTCCACCGTGGGCAACCCGTCCCGGTTGGTAGACGCGGATGTCTTCCAGGCGCGGCGCGCCGATCACCAACAAGCGCGAACACGCCGCAGTGCTTGAGTTAGTCAGTTGTAATTTCAGCCAGAAGGTAGAGCGGCTGTAACCCTGCGTCGGCCAGCTTGGGGTCGCGGCCTTGAAATCGGTGTCAGGCCGTTGAGCGATTTGTTCCAGGCTCAGGTGTGCCTGGGTGTCCTCGAAAATCTGCGCCACCGGCATCAGGTTCAGATAGTCGGCGCGGCAGATATCCACAGGCGCCGCATGCACCAGGCCTGTGGATAACAACGCTATCGTCAGCCATAAAAACTGTAGAAGCCGCATCACGCGCGTCCGGCCGACTCGGTTTCGGCAATGCCCAGGGCTTGCTGGCGAAACTGGCTGGGCGTCATGCCGATTCGCTGGCGGAAGGCGGTGGTGAAGTTGCAGGCGTTGCGAAAGCCCACCAGTTCGGCGACGTCCTGCACGCTCATGGCGCTTTCGCAGAGCAAGTCCTGGCCGCGCCGCAGTCGGGCGTCGCGAATGTAGGCAAACACGGTCATTCCCAGGTGCTCGCGAAAAATCGCGGTGAGGCGCTTTTCGTGAGTGCCGACTTTTTGCGCGAGCAGGCCCAGGGACGGCATGTCGTCCAACTGGTTTTCTATCAGTCGCATCGCCGCACGCAGCACGATCTCATCGCCTTGCGGCTCCGGATCGGCGGGGGTCTCATGAACGGCCGGTGGCGCGCGCCAGGTCAATTGCAGGTGGATCTTGATGCGCGCCAGCACTTCTTCGGGGGCGCAGGATTTGGGGATGTAGTCCACCGCGCCCACGGTCAGCCCTTCCAATCGCTCCAACGAGGTGTTGGCCGAGGACAGGAACAGGAGCGGGGTGTGCCGGGTGGCCGGTGCCTCGCGCAGTAGCCGGCACAGGCTGAAGCCGTCCATTTGTGGCATGTGCACGTCCAGGACGATGAGGTCCGGGCGCAGGGCCAGTGCGCGGTGATAGCCCTGGTGGGCATCACTGGCCAGGGAAATGCGCCAGGGTTGCGCCTTGAGCAGGACAAGCGTTGCGCGGATATCCTCCGGGACATCGTCGATCAGCAGAATATGCGGCGATTCGGACGCCGCCGCCGCGCTTGCGTCCATAGCCGTGCGCCTTTCGTATCGTCCGTCGTCCATTCGCTACGTTCTCTTAATCGTGCGTTTGCCAATTAATTGCCGGAAAGCAACGGTATCGCAACGCAAAAATCGATGGATCGGTAAAAATCGTTACACCAATAGCGGCAGGTCCGGCGAAGACTTGAAGATGCCGAATTGTCCATGACCGCTATGCTGAGGCGATCCTACTCCGACAGGCAGGCTTTGATGATCCAATGCAAACGCGCCTATGAAACCGCCAACGCCGAGGATGGCGTACGGGTTTTGGTGGACCGCTTGTGGCCGCGTAACTGTCGCAAGGACGCGCTGGCGATTGCTGAGTGGTTGCCGGAGGTTGGGCCTTCCCATGAGGTACGCAAGGCATTCAAGGCGGGGGCGGTTTCGTTTGCCGAGTTCGGCGTGGCGTATCGGCGGGAGCTGGCGGCGCGGCCGGAGCATTGGTGGAAGCTGGTGGATGTGGCACAGGGTGGGATGCTGACGTTGGTGTATGCGGCCAAGTCGCCGGTTGAGAACAATGCGGTGGTATTGGCGCAGTGGTTGGAGGATGAGCTGGAGAAGCGGGCCGAGGGGAATTCGCCGGTTTGTTATTTAGGTGATTTTCCAGAATTTTGAAAATACCTGTGGGAGCGAGCTTGCTCGCGATGGCGGTCAACCAGTCGCCATCGATGTTGCCTGGCCTGCCCCTATCGCGAGCAAGCTCGCTCCCACAGTGGTCTGTGCCCGGCCAGTCGACCGTTCCCCACGCTTCTGCGGGAACTTCAGTCGCTTTGGGGCTGCTGCGCAGCCCAGCGGGAGCAAGCTCCCTCGCCACGGTTGTTTTGAGCATCGCCGAGGAGGGACAGCTTCATTCAGCAAGTCGCTCAGTCAGGGCTTCAAGGCATCACATTGAGCACGCAGGTCGCTGTTGGAGATCGCGCTGCAGCTGCCACTGCCGCTCTTGGCATAGCAGTAACGACGCTGGTCGTCGTCGTTTATGCTGGCGCAACTGCCGCTGCCAGTCTCGGCCTCGCAGGCGTGACGCAGGTCGTTGCTGGAGATCGCGCTGCAGCTGCCACTGCCGCTCTTGGCATAGCAGTAACGACGCTGGTCGTCGTCGTTTATGCTGGCGCAACTGCCGCTGCCAGTCTCGGCCTCGCAGGCGTGACGCAGGTCGTTGCTGGAGATCGCGCTGCAGCTGCCACTGCCGTTCTTGGCATAGCAGTAACGACGCTGGTCGTCGTCGTTTATGTTGGCGCAGTTGGCAAAGGCATAACCGCTAAGCATCCACAGCACCACAAAAATAACTCTCATCACTCTCTTCCCTGATTGACCGGAACAGGCCGGCGCTGGTTTGCCCAACTGGGCCTGCGCAGTTTAGAGCGCAGGCTGGGGGGATGGAAGAGTCTGAATAGACGGCGCTCACGCTGTCTCAGTGCCTGCGTTTGAGCATCGGCAGTGGACCGCAATGCTGGATGAGTTTGGGGGCTGCTACGCAGCCCAGCGGGGCGGTGCGACGTTTCGCTAAATCCCCTCGCCACACTGGGTGGCTTGCTTGGGCGGGGTGCTGTGGCTGAGGAACGGCTAAGATGGCGCAAGTAAAATCACAGGGGAAGGCAGGCGTGATGGCAGCTCGTTTTGATCCATTGGTTCATATCGATTGGAAAACACCGGGCAGCGACGTGCTCGGGCTGTTGCAGCACTACTATCCCGACATCGGTGTGTTTGCCGGGCCGGGGTTCGAGGCGTTGTTGGATGAGCTGTCCAACGAGATGCCCGAGGTCTGCTTCGAGGCGCTGGCGCCGCTGTTGGCGGCTCAGGGGTTTGACTTGTGGAACCTGGACGCCGGTGGCGATGATTATCGGCCGGTGGTTTTCCCCTCGGACCAGCGCGAGGCGTTTGCCAGGCATTGGCAAAGCTCGCAGGGGGAGCCGAGGTTCACGGCGACGTTGATCGAGCCCCCTGCGGTGAAAGCGCGCAAACCGGCCAAACCCAAGCGCGGCAAGGTGAAGTGGCTGCAGGAAGTCCATGACTACCCCGGCGACACCTATGTGCATGAGGACAACTACCGCAACGGTTGGGCCGCGATCACCGAGCAGGACGAAGACCAGTGGTTGTGCTTCCTGATCGATTACAACCAGTGGCCGCCCACCGAGCAGGACATGCTCGAACACCGCACCGATGGCGTGGACGGCGCAGACTTGCAGCTCATCGACGCCGATGCCCAGCGCAGCCTGTGGAAACGTCGGGTCGTGCGTGGCGATTACAGCAGGGACGACCGCTACCAATACGAAATTCGGCAAGGCAATGAGATCGCGGCGTTCGGCCCTGCCGGGGTGCAATGGCCAGAATTTGAACAACCCAGTGTGGTGGTGGACTCGGAGGTGTTCGAACGCCAGCGCCTCTACGAACCCGAGCATCTGACCCGGATCTGGCGGATCACGGCGGACAGCAGCGAGGTGATTTTCGAATGCGCCGATGAACTGACGATCCTGCCCATCGGCCCTCGCCGCTTGCTGTTCATGCAGCACAACGGCCCGAAGTGCTGGGTCTGGCACCAAGACCCGCCGCACCAGGCCGTCGTCGCCAAACGGATGCCCGCTGAAGCCTACAAGTTGCGCGCATCAACCGCGTACCTGGGGGGCGACGAGATCCTGTTGTTCAGCGAAGGCGCGCGGCAGAACGCTGAGCATGCGGGTTATCAGGACACCGTGCTGCTGGCGTGGCGCTTCAACTTCATGACCGGGGCCAAGACCAAGGCGATGCTGGACGGTTTCGGCAGTGAACTGCGCCAGGACACGCGCCTGCTCGTCACCCAGCCCAAGCAAGTCATTACGTTGCGCACGTTTCATGGGCAACTGCATGTTTCGCGAGGGCACGGCGATTGGTGGGTCTGGACTTACCGCGCCAATACCTTCGGCACCCACACGCTGGCGTGGTTCTGGAACCAGGGCAGCAATGAGGTGGTGAAGCTGTCGACCAAGGATATTGTGCGGGTCAAGCCGCAGGTTCGTTATGTGCCGGGGCAGGATCGGTATCTGGCGTTCGAGACGGCGTTTGTGGCGCGGTTGCCGGCGTTTGGCGAGATGGTTGAGGCCAAGGGGAGTGAGGTTTTGGATTTCCAGTAAGGCGATTTCGTTACATGGAGACACTTCCAAAGCATGGCGCTTTTGTGGCGAGGGAGCTTGCTCCCGCTCGGCTGCGCAGCAGTCGCAAACCCTGCCAACCGTGTCCTCCTGACGCCCCGCCGGGGGGCTGCTGCGCAGCCCAGCGGGAGCAAGCTCCCTCGCCACAGGGGCAGGGCTCAAACGCTCAGCACGCCGCGAAACCCTCGCGCCGCGTAATACGACTGCACACCGTTGTGGTAGATGAACACCCGGCCATAGCGGTAGTCACCAAAAATCGCCCCATCGAGGGCGCGAAGCGCTGGAGGGGTTGCCAGCCAACTGGACGTCTTGGCATCGAACTCACCGAGGGTTTGCAGGGCCCGATACTGGTCTTCCGTCAGCAGGGCGATGCCCATCGCTTCGGCCATTTCGATGGCGCTGCCTTTGGGCTTGTTCTCCTTGCGCGCATCCAGGGCCGCGCGGTCGTAGCAGAGGCTTCGGCGCCCGGTTGGGCTTTCCTTGGCGCAATCGCAGAAGGTGACAGTGCCGGTCTTTGGGTCGAGGCCGATCACATCGGGTTCGCCGCCGGTGGCTTCCATGGCTTGGAGGGACTTCAGGGCGTTGGGGTTGGCTTCGAGCCGGGTCTGAACGTCGGCCCAGGGAATGTCTGGGTGGCGGTTCAGGTTTTTTTCGAAGCGGGTTTTCAGGGTTTGGATGAGGCTTTCTTGTTCTTGTTTTTTCATGGCTCGGAGTCCCTGGCTGGCCGATTGAATGTGCACGCTCTAATCACCGTTTCCGGCGAAATTTCATATCAGGTATTTCAATTTAGCCTCGGCGACTGTCATCTCTGACAATAGCCACGCAGCGCCTTGAGCTCTTAATCTGCTGCAGCTTTTCAAGCAAGCGCAAGCATTCCTTGGGGGTTAACAAGACGCTCATGGTGACTACACAACAGGAAAAGTGAAGCACATCTACTGCCAATGAAACGGCGTGAATCATGAAAATTCGTGATGGCTTCATGCTTATGCCATTCCCCTATCAGGTTTTTTGCACGGTATCAGAAGCCCTGATAGCGTGTGGGATCCTGGGGCAATACCCGATGCGACACTGAGCACATGAGGCCTTTATGAAGAACTTCACGATTCAACGTATCGACCACATCGTCCTGCGCGTGAAAGACCTTGAGCGCAGCCTGGCTTTTTATACGTCGGTGCTCGGTTGCGAGCTCAAGAAGCGTCGGGACGATCTTGGCATGCTTCATCTGGGCACCGGTGTTTCGATGATTGACCTGGTGGCTGTGGACGGGCCTCTTGGTCGCCAGGGTGGGCCGGCGGCGGGTAAGCAGGGGCATAATGTCGCTCACCTCTGCCTGCGTATCGAGCCGTTTGATGAGCCCGCCCTCCTGGCTCATTTGAACTCAGCCGGCCTGACCGTTGAGAAAGCGCAGATGCGCTACGGTGCGGAGGGCAAAGGCTGGTCGATCTATTGCTTTGATCCGGATGGCAACCAGATCGAGTTGAAGGGCCCGGCGTTGGAGCCCTGAGCTTCAACTGGGTGCTGTGATCAAAAACTGTGGGAGCAAAGCTTGCTCAAGATAGCGGTCTGTCTGGGCCGGTGATGTTGGATATGCGGCCGTCTTCGCGAGCAAGCTCGCTTGTATGGTAGGACTTGAAGGGAGGAGGAGGGACAAGGCTCGATTCTGACTGTTCGCGCAGTACAGACCGT